>NZ_VFTK01000024.1:0-113803 GCF_006439495.1 Mesorhizobium sp. B3-1-8 | reverse complement strand
GCTCAGCGCTTTCCCTAAGACCATCAAAACCCAATGAGTCGTGTACTGTGGAATCCGCTTCAGCGCGACGCGCTTTAGGCTTGGAAAGCGCTCTATTCCGCTGCTTTCGGGAAGGCCTCCGCCGGCCCCGCGCCGGCCTCGCCGGCCGGCTCGTCGGTCGAGACCTGGCCCTTGCCGCGCCGGAACAGGCGGCTGAGCCAGTGGCGCCGCTGGCCGGGCTTCACCTTGGCGCGTGTGAACACCATCAGCATCGAGGGCGTCACCACCAAGGTCAGCAGCGTGGCGAAGGACAGGCCAAAGACGATCGCCGAGGACAGCGAAATCCACCATTGCGTCGACGGCGCGTTGATCGTCGTCTCGTGATGAAAGATTTCGAGCCCGAGGCCGAAGGCGATCGGCAGCACGCCGAGGATGGCCGACACCGCCGTCAGCACCACCGGACGGGCGCGCTCGCGGCAGGTCTGCAGTACCGCGTCCATCTTGTCCCAGCCTTCCTCGCGCAGCCGGTCATAGGTGTCGATGAGCACGATGTTGTTGTTCACCACCACGCCGGCGAGCGCGATGACGCCGATGCCCGACATGACGATGCCGAAGGCCTCGCCTGTCAGAAGCAATCCGAGGAACACGCCGATCGTCGCCATGACCACGCAGGACAGCACCAGCCACACGCTGGTGAACTTGTTGAACTGCGCAAGCAGCACCAGGAAGATCAGGAAGATCGCGGCACCAAAGGCCTTGCCGAGGAAGGCGCTGGCCTCCGCGCTGTCCTCGTTGGAACCGGCGAGCTTCCAGCGGATGCCGCTGCCGAGATTCATGTCGGTAACGGCCTTGGTCACCTGCTCCTGCACTGCCGCGACCTGCGCGCCGGCGCTGACATTGGCCTGCACCACCACGGTGCGTGCGCCGTCGATGCGGTTCAGGATGCCGACGGTCGGCTCTGGCTTGCGCACGACGAAGTTAGAGATCGGCACCGACCCTTGCGAGGTCTGCACGCGGAGTTCGTCGAGCGTCGACAGCGTGCGCCGGTCCTCGGGCAAGCGGAGCCGGATGTCGACGGCGTCGTCGGCGCCGGCCGGCCTATATTCCGACAGCTTGAGGCCGTTGGTCACCAGTTGCACGACCGTGCCGACCGAAGTCGGGCTGATGCCGTATTGCGCCGCCTTGGCGCGGTCGACCTCGATCGCCCAGTCGACGCCGGGCGGCGGCAGGCCGTCCGAAATGTCGATGACGTTGGGGATCTTGGCGATGCGTGCCGCGACCGCGCGCGCCTTGTCGTCGAGCCCCGCCGGGTCGACGGCCGACAGCCTGATCTGGATCGGCTTGCCCGTCGGCGGGCCGGCTTCCGGCACGCGCACTTCGACATCGACGCCGGGAATGCCGGCCATGACGCCGCGCAGGTCGTCGAGGATCTGGTTGGCGGACTTGCGCTCGCGCCAGTCGACGAATTCGTACTGGATGACGCCGACCACGTCTTCCGGGATGTCCTGGCCGCCGCCCTGCGTCTTGCCGACACGCGTATAGACCGACTTCACGCCGGGCCAGCCGAGCAGGCGGTTCTCCGCCGTCTTCGTCGCCGCGTCCATTTCGGCCAGCGAAAGATTGCCGCGGGCATGCACATAGAGCAGGCCGTAGTCCGGCTCGACGCTGGGGAAGAACTCGACGCCGGCGCCATATTTCGAATAGGCGAAGCCGACGCCGACCAGAAGTCCGACGGTAAGCAGGATGACAGTGACCGGGAAGCGCACCGCCTGCTTGACCACGGCCATGTACCAGCCGTCGCGGTTGCCCTCCTCGTGATGCTCAGGCGCCTTGGCGAAGATCGCGCCCAAAGTCGGTGCGAAGACCAGCGCGTAGAGCATCGAGGCCGACAGCGTCACGATCAGCGTGATCGGCATGTACTTCATGAAGTCGCCGATGATGCCCGGCCAGAACAGCAGCGGCGAGAAGGCGGCGATGCGCGTCATCGTCGCCGCGATGACCGGGCCGGCCATGCGCTTGGCGGCCAGCGCGAAGGCGTCCGCCTTCGGCATGCCCTCGCTCATGCGCCGTTCGGCGAATTCTGTGACGATGATGGCGTCGTCGACCAGCATGCCGACCGCCAGGATCAGGCTGAACAGCACGATCATGTTGATCGTGTAGCCCATCATGGCGAGCAGCAGGATGCCCATCAGGAAGGACGACGGGATGGCTAGGCCGATGAGCAGCGAGGCTCGCCCCGACAGCGCGTAGAGGATGACGATGAAGACCAGGATGACGGCGATCATCACATGGTTCTGCAGGTCGCCCAGCAGCTGGTTGACGAAGACCGACTTGTCCTGCGTGTAGGTGACATGCATGCCCTCGGGCATCGTCTTGATGAAATTGTCCGACACTTCCCTGACATGGGTCAGCGTGTCGATCAGATTGGCGCCGATGCGCTTCTTCACCTCGATGGCGATGGCCGGCCTGCCATCGAGGCGCGTCACCGTTTCGGCATCCTTGAAGGTCGAGCGGATCGTCGCGATGTCTTTTGCCTGCACAACCGCATTGGGCGTCGCGACAACCGGCAGGTTGGCGACATCCTCCGGCGTCTCGATCAGCGACGGCACCTTGACCGCGTATTTGCCTTCCGAGCCTTCGAGATTGCCGGCGGCAACCAGGCTGTTGGAGGAGGCGACACCCTGGATCACCTGGTCGAGCTGCAGCCCGTAGGAAGAGAGCTTCACCGGGTCGATGACGACCTCGACCAGATCGTCGCGCGCGCCTTGTATAGTGCCCTCAAGAACGCCCGGCACTTCCTCGATGCGGTCGCGCAGTTCTCGCGCCGACGCCGTCAGCACACGCTCGGGCACATCGCCGGACAGCGTCACAACCAGGACCGGAAACTCGGAGATGTTGACCTCGGTAACAACCGGTTCTTCTGCCGCCTGGGGCAGGTCAGCCTTCGCGTCCTGAACCTTCGAACGTGTATCAGTCACCGCGGTGTCGACTTTTATAGACGGCAGAAACTCAAGGAAGACAAAGGCGCCGCCCTGATAGGCGGATGATTTCATCTCCTTTAAGCCTTTGAGACTCTTGAGCTTTGCCTCCAGAGGCCTGAGCAGAAGTCTTTCCGCGTCTTCGGGCGCAATGCCTTGATAGGCGACATTTATGTAAACATAAGGGGTGGGAACATCGGGTTCCGCTTCCTTCGGCGTCGCTTGGTAGGCGACCCAGCCGGCGACCAGCAGGAACATCAACGCAGATATTGTGAGCCGGGCATTGTGGATTGCGAGTCTGACGATATCCATGACTTGAGCCTGCTGTTTTCGGGAGCTGCGATGCTGGCCGCGCCGGGCAAGGCCGGCGGCGGCCGTCGCGCTACTGCGTGCCGGCGGTGGCTTCACTGATCAGCTTGTTGATGGTCGCCTGGTCGGCCTCGACCGGCTTCACCGGGTCGCCTTCCTTCACCAGTTCCTGGCCGGCGACGATGATGCGCGCATCCTGCGGGATGCCGCCCAGCACCAGGCCGTGCGGCGTGTCGTCGACGAGATCGATCGGGAAGAACGCCACCTTGTCGTCCTTGCCGACGGCGCGGATGCCGAGGTCGCCCTTGTCGCCCAGCGTCACCACCGAGCGTGGCAGCATGACCGCATTGGTCGGCTCGGCGCTGAGCGTGATCTCGGCCGTCATGCCGGCGGGGATCGAACCGTCGCCATTGGGGATCGCCACCTCGACGCGGAAGGTACGGGTCTGCGCCGAGGCATCGCGGCTGATGTAGCGCACGGTGCCGGTGACCTTCTGGTCGTTGACCAGGCGCACGTCGGCCTCGTCGCCGATCTTGACGTAGCGCAGGTCGCGCTCGCTGATCTCGCCGCGCGCGATCACCGGATCGAGCTTCAGGATCGTCGCCACCTCGCCGCCCTGCATCACCGAGCTGCCTAGCTCCACCGGGATGCGGTCGATGACGCCGTCGAACGGCGCCTTGACCTCGTTGCGGTCGAGCTCCGCCTGCGCGGTGTCGAGCTGCGATTGCGCAAGCGTCAGGTTGGAGCGGGCGGTGTCGAGCTGCAGCTTGGGCAGGTTGCCGGTCTTGGCCAGCCGCTCGGCGGCATCGAGCTCGGCCTTGCGCTGCACCAGCAACTGCTTGGCGTTGTCGACATTGGAGATCTTCTCCTCGGCTGCGAGCATCAGCACGAGGTCGCCGGTCTTGACGTGATCGCCCTGCTTGACCGGCAGCTTTTCGATGACGCCATTGACGCGGGTTGCAAGAACCGCGCGCTTGTCGGCCTCGGTCAGCCCGGAAACGCGGATGGCGCGCGCGAAGGTCTTGCGCGGCGGCGTCACCACCGCGACGGTGCGCGGCGCAGCCTTGGGCTCGGCTTGCGCCTCGTTCGGCTTGGTGATGTCCGGCTTCCCGGCTTCAGGCTGCGCCGGCTTGCCGGCGTCAGCCTGCTTGTTGGCGGTAACCGACTTGTCGGCGGCGCTGCCGACGGAGGAAAACTCGCCCGTCCCCATCCAGGCCGCGAATCCGATGAGCACGACAATGGCTGCAAGCTTGTGAAACCTGATTTTCGGCATCGTCATTTTTCCGTTGCAGGACCTGGCGAGGTCGGCGCTTCCGACTTCGGGCGCGCGGCCGATATGGGTGCGCGCGGGGCCCAGTTCAATTTGCCGTGAACGGCGAAGCGCCGCTTCTACCTGAAAGTTGCGGCGCAATATAGCCGGAAAAGTTGCGGGAACGTTGCGGCGTGGAACGCTGTGCCTCGACAAATATCGGCTTTTCTGCCAGCCGGCTGCCGCTTTTGCAGGCGCGCCGACAGGTTTCCCCAAGGTTACTGGCAGCAGCCGTCAGCATGATGCGAAAAATCTTCCGCATGCAGCGACAGTCGCCCGGCTGGAGCGCAGTCACGCCCGCCATTCCCGGCTGAAGCTGTCAAGTGATGAGATTCAGCAGCCAGAAGAGACGCTCGAAGGTCTTGCCATAGGGCGGGCGCAGCAGGCCACCGGCGCTGAGCTTCGACTGGATGAAGATCGGCTTTTCCTTGCTGAAGGTGCGGAACCCCCATTCGCCGTGATAGGCGCCGGTGCCGCTCTCGCCGACGCCGCCGAAGGGCTGCCGCTCCTGCACCAAATGCAGCATGCAATCATTGACCGTGACGCCGCCGGCCACGGTTTCCCGCATGACCCTCTGGCGATTGGCGCTGTCGCTGCCGAACCAGTAGAGCGCCAGCGGACGCTCGCCCCGGTTCACATGCTCGATGGCCTCGTCCACCGTGCCATATTCGACGATCGGCAGCACCGGCCCGAAGATCTCCTCGCGCATCAGCCGCAGATTCTCGCCGGCATTGCGCACCAGCACGGGCGCCATCTTGCGGTCGGTGACGCCGAGCTTCTCGTTCGCGGGATTGATCTCGGTGATGTCGGCGCCGCTGTCGCGCGCCTCGGCGACCATGTCACCCAGCCGTCGGTGATGCCGCTCGCTGACGATCGCCGTATAGTCGCGATTGTCGCCAAGGCGCGGATAGAGCTTTGCGATTGCCGCGGCGAACTTGGCCGCGATCGCCGCGCCCTGGCCTTGCGGGACCATCAGATAGTCCGGCGCGATGCAGGTCTGGCCGGCGTTGAGCAGCTTGCCATAGGCGACGCTGGCGACCGCCGCGTCGAGATCGCAGGAGGGATCGAAGATCGCCGGCGACTTGCCGCCGAGCTCGAGCGTCACCGGCGTCAGATTGGCGGCGGCGGCGAGCGCAACCTGGCGGCCGACGGCCGTCGAGCCCGTGAACAGCAGGTGATCGAACGGCAGGGACACGAATGCCTTGCCGACCTCCGCGTCGCCGACCATCACGCTGAGCTCGTCGGCGGCGAAATATTTTTCGACCAGGCTGGCAAGCAGGTCCGAAAACGTCGGCGTCAGCTCCGACGGCTTGACCATAACGCGGTTGCCGGCAGCGAGTGCCGCGGTCGCCGGCGCAACGGCGAGCTGGAACGGATAGTTCCAGGGCGAGACGATGCCGACGACGCCGAGCGGTTGCGGCAAGAGGCGGTTGCGTCCGGGCAGAAACGGCAGGCTGGTGGCGACGCGCCGCTCGCGCATCCAGGCGCCGAGATGCGACAGCGCATGCCTGATGCCGGCGCGCACGACGAACAGCTCGGCAAGCCGCGTTTCCTCAGCCGAGCGTGCCGAAAAATCGCTGTCGATCGCAGCACATATCTCGGCTTCATGCTTTTCGGTGAGCGCCAGAAGGCGGTTCAGCCGGTCCTTGCGCGCCGCCAGCGTCGGGAACGGCTCCTTCTCGGAGGCCCTGCACTGCGCTTCAAACCTGACCCCGAGAGCGTTCCGTCCGGTCTGCAGCATCGCTTACCTCCCCTTTACGTTCAGGTAAGTTACATCGGCCAAGCAACCGAATCCAGCATTTGCCTCGATCCAAGCGATCCGGATATCCCGTTTGGCACCCGTCATCGACATAGGAAAGCCACCGGTCCGCAAACCGCCCTTTTCGCCGTTCATGCATGAATTGGCGTGCAAACGGTCCTTGGCGGCGGTGGGCGGCTCGCGACAGAACCGCAAGATCGGTCGAGCGCCTCATGTCCGCGCGGCTTAGCTGATGCTGCCACGGAGAATGGAACGATGAAGGCGGCAGTTCAAAACCACCATGTCCGGATGCAGAGGGTGCTGAATCACATAGACCGGCATCTGGACGACGATCTGGACCTGGACGCGCTGAGCGGTGTCGCGGCCTACTCGAAATATCATTTCCACCGGCAGTTCACGGCGACCTTCGGGCTGTCCGTGCATCGCTATGTCCAGCTCGCCCGCATGAAGCGCGCTTCATGCCGGCTGGGCTGCGCGGATGCCGAAAGCGTCACCGATATAGCGATGGATGCCGGTTACGACGCACCGGATGCCTTCGCCCGCGCCTTCCGGCAACGGTGCGGGCAATCGCCCTCGTCGTTCCGGAGATCTCCCGACTGGGGTTCGTGGCTGATGGCCTTCGGGCCTCTCGACAACGCGAGGAGAAAGCTGATGCAGATAATCTTTACACCGGAAGACGTGATGATCCGCGACGTGTCGCCCACCCCGGTGGCGATCATGGAACATCGCGGGGATCGGGCGACGCTCGGCGATACCATCCAGCGGTTCATCGCCTGGCGCAAGGCAGCCGGCCTGTCACCCGAAACGAGCCCGACCTTCAACGTCTTTCGGTCCGAAAGATGTCCCGCTGTCGCGGCCGATTACAGCATGGATATTTGTGTCGGCACCGACCGGCCGATCGACGCGGGCGACGAGCAGATGAAGGCTGGCGTGATCCCCGGCGGACGCTGCGCCGTGCTGCGCTACCCCGGCAACACCAACAATCTGGAGCCGGCCGCGCTTTATCTTTATCGCGACTGGCTTCCGGCCAGCGGCGAGGAAGCACGCGACTTCCCGATCTATTGCCAGCGGCGGCTGTCCTTTCTTCCGGAGATGTCGGTGCCCGAGATCGTCACTGAACTCTTTTTGCCTCTAAAATAGCGCGGCGGGAAAGCGGCCTTTCTCTTCCGTTCGAAGGAACGGGCCGCCATCCAACCAATCTCGGCTTTATGAGCTCACGACCTGGGCAATCAGGCGCGGCGCCGCGCGGATTCCGGCTTGATGCGCGCGGCGAGGAATTCCTTGACGCGACGGCCCGGCGCCGGGCCGCGCAGCGGCTTGAACCCGTCGTCGAGCTCGCCCGACAGATCGAGCGTGGCCCGCTGGCCGACGGCGTCGTAATTTTCTTCCAGCCAGTCGCTGGCGGCGCTGCGGCCAAGGTCGCGCAGATAGGCGATGAAAGCCCATTCGGCATTGACCTTGGATGAGGCAGACAGGTCCTTGAAGGCCTCGTCGGCATCGATGCGGTGCATGCGGATGTCGCGATATTCGCCATGCGGCAGGCGCCCGGCCGCGATCAGTTCCTTGACGAAGGCGATCGAGCGGAATTCGCGCAGTAGCCCGGCGTTGAAGGTGATCTCGTCGATGCGGTTCTGGATCTCGTTGGCGCTCTTCGGCGTGCCTTCGCGCACCACAGGATTGATCTGCACCAGGAGCACGTCCTCGGTCGCCGCCGTCTTGAAGAACGGATAGAGCGCCGGATTGCCGCCATAGCCGCCATCCCAATAGGGCACGCCCTTGATCTCGACCGCCTGGAACAGCTGCGGCAGGCAGGCCGAGGCCATCACCGTGTCGAGGTCGATCTCGCCGTCGGAGAAAACGCGCAGTTGCCCAGTCTCGACATTGGTCGCCGAGATGAACAGTTCCATCGACTTGCAGACGCGCACGTTGTCGAAATCGATCTCCTTTTCGACCACATCGCGCAGCGGGTTGAGGCCGAGCGGATTGGCGACATAGGGCGAGAACACCCGCGACATCGTGTCGAAGAAGACATAGCCGGGCGTGTTCTCGATCGACCAGTTGCCCCAGACCACGTCCCAGGGCATGCGCTGCACCGGGCTGAAACGGCCCTTCGAGGCAACCGCCCGCCAGAAATCGTCGAGCTTCTTTCGCGCGCCTTCCACGCCGCCCCGGACAAACCCGTCGGCCAGCGCCACCGCGTTCATGGCGCCGGCGCTGGTGCCGGACACCGCCGCGATCTCCAGCCGCCCATCTTCCAGCAGCCGGTCGAGCACGCCCCAGGAAAAGGCGCCGTGTGAGCCGCCGCCCTGGAGGGCAATGTTGATCTTCTTCTTTTCCTCCGCCTTGCCGTTCTTCGCCATGGCGTTCCTTGTCTCGATGCGCCGGCCTACCGCCGCGTCATTTCGACGGAGCCGGTGCAGTCAGCCTATGTTGCAGTGCAGCATATAAGGGCGGACCAAGGCAAGAACACGAACACACAAGCGTGATCATGGATTTTCCTCGCCCCACGAAGTTGGCTACAGCATGCTGTGACTGGCGTGACTGATCAGACCTGAGGCTTGATTGCCACGTGGTTCCCCCAATCCGTCGCTGCTTCGCAGCGCCACCTTTCCCCCCTCCGGAGGGAAAGGAAGGGAGCGTTGCTGGACGAGCATTGACGGCAAAAAGCTTGGCGCCTTTCCTCTACCCCGTCGATCGGGGGAGAGGTGGCTCGGCGAAGCCGAGACGGAGTGGGGGTCGATCAGCGCTACATTAGCCAATGCATGCGCCAAGCTGCCATACACGCTATCGCCAAAGGCCAGCCGCTTGGAAATGTGTGCATGCCGTAGACGAAGTGGGGCGAGGAACTACCCTCAGGCGACGAGATCCGGCACCGGCCCGACATAGCGCGACTGCGGCCGGATCAGCCGTCCGGTCGCCTGCTGTTCGCGGGCGTGGGCGATCCAGCCGGCGACGCGGCCGGCGGCAAAGACGTTGGAGAATGCCTCTTCCGGGAAGCCTACCGCTTCCAAAAGAAGCGCGGTGTAGAATTCGACATTGGTCTGGATCGAGCGTTGCGGCTTGGCGATGCGAAGCACTTCGAGCGCCGCCTGCTCCACCGTCTCGGCGAAGGCCAGCCGGCTGCCGGTCTCGTTGCGGGAACCGAGCTGCCGCACGACGGCCTTCAGCGCGTCGGCGCGCGGATCGCGCACACGATAAATGCGGTGGCCGAAACCCATGATGCGCCGGCCATGCGCGATCTCGTTGCGCAGCCATGCCGTGGCGTCGCCGCTCGCCTCGATGGCGTCCAGCATCTCGATCACCGGCCCGGGCGCGCCGCCATGCAGCGGCCCTTTCAGCGCGCCGAGACCGGCCAGGATCGCCGAGGTCAGGCCGGCCTGCGTCGAGGCCACCACGCGGGTCGCGAAGGTCGATGCATTGAGGCCGTGGTCGCAGACCGTCACCAGATAGCTGTCCAGCGCCTTGGCAAGCGCCGGCGAGGCGGTGCCGGCAAGCATCCGCAGCATGTCGCCGGCATGATCGGCATTTTCGTCGGGAGCGATCGGCGTCTCGCCCCGGCCGAGGCGCAGCAGCGCCGGCGTCAGCACCGCCGGTGCCGCGATCAGCCGCAGCGCGTCGGCAAGCCCGTCACCGTCCGGCAGGACGGCCATGCCGGCCCGCATGCCGCTATAGACATCGAGCGGCGCCAGCTGCGCAAGCATCGGTTTCACACGATCAAATACTTCCACCCGCGCCTTGCCGATCGCCTTCGCCATTTCGGCATCGCTGGGAAGGTCGTCGAAGAAGCCGTCGAACAACAGCCGGACCACCTGCGCGTAGCGCCAGCGGCCGGCGAGCTCCATCAGCGAATGACCGCGGATGGTGAGGTGCCCGCCTACACCGTCGACATCGGAAAGCACCGTGTCGGCCGCCACAACATCATCGAGCCCATTCGCCATGATCGTCTCCTTGACCTTTTGTGCATTGCAATTAATGCTGCGCAATCAATGCATCAATCTTGATCAAGATAATCAATGTAAGGCGGCAAATGACGGAATGGCTGTCGCGGGAGCAAGCGCTGGAGCGGCTGAACGTCCGGCCGCAGACGCTTTATGCCTATGTCAGCCGCGGCCGCATCGGCATGAAGCCGGACGACACCGACCCGCGCCGCAGCCAGTACCGCGCCGACGACATCGCCGTGCTCGCCACGCGCCGCGACCGCGGAAGGAGCCCGCGGGCGATCGCCGAGAGCGCCATCGCCTGGGGCGAGCCGGCGATCGCCACCTCCATCTCGACGGTGCTGCATGGCCGCCTCGTCTATCGCGGCAGGGACGCGGTGGAGCTTTCGGCAACGGCGACGCTCGAGGAGACCGCCGAATTGCTGTGGGCTTCCGACCGTCCGGTGTCGTTCGCTTCGCTGACCCCTTCGGCTGCCCGGCAAAGCGGCACGCCAACGGCATTTGCCAGGCTTTCGGCGCTGGCTGCCGAAGGCTGGCCTTCGCTCGGCCGCAGGCCGGCCATGCTGCAGCAGGACGGCGCTGCCGCGACCAGCGCTCTGGCCTCCGCGCTCGGCGCGACGCCGGGCTCGGAGCCGGTGCATGACAGGTTGGCGCAGGGCTGGTCGGTGGACGCCGCGGGGGCAAAACTCATCCGCAAGGCGCTGGTGCTGCTCGCCGATCACGAGCTCAACGCCTCGACCTTCGCCGCCCGCGTCGCGGCCTCCACCGGCGCGCCGGTCGCCGCCTGCCTGCTCGCGGGTCTCGCGACGCTGAGCGGCCCGCGCCATGGCGGCGCGGGCGCGGCGGCGATCGCGCTGGTCGAGGACGCCGAGCGGCTGGGTGCTGACGAGGCGATCGCCCGCTGGCTCGCCCACGACCGGCCGCTGCCGGGCTTCGGCCACCCGCTCTACCCCGAAGGCGATCCGCGTGCCGAGGGGCTGTTTTCCGATTTCAGGATCGATGACGGCCTGTTGCAACTGCGCAAGGCGGTTCTTGCCGCGACCGGGCTGCATCCGAACATCGATTTCGCGCTGGCCGCGATGACGCGCGGCCTGCGCCTGCCCGCCGACGCCCCGTTCCGCCTGTTCGCGCTCGGCCGCAGTGTCGGCTGGACCGCGCATGCCGTCGAGCAGGTGACAAGCAACAGGCTGATCAGGCCCCGCGCCCGCTATGACGGACCAATTGGCGCGGGATGACGACCTTGGAGATCAGCCGGAACGCGTTTGAGGTCGTCATCCTGGGGCGGAGCGTGTGGCTGCCGCGCTATCGGGGACTCTAGACGGCGATCGGCGCCTTGATGCTCGCATCCGCGAAATAGTTCTCGAGGCGGAAATCCTCGAAGCGGAAGGCAAAGAGGTCTTTCACCTCCGGATTGATCCACATCGTCGGCAAGGCCTTGGGGCGTACGCAGCATCTGCTCGAAATGGTTCGAATAAAGATGCGCATCGCCGAGCGTGTGGACGAAATCGCCGGGCTTCAGCCCGGTCGCCTGCGCCACCATCATGGTGAGCAAGGCATAGGAAGCGATGTTGAACGGCACGCCGAGGAAGATATCGGCCGAGCGTTGGTAAAGCTGGCAGGAGAGCCGGCCCTCCGAGACATGGAACTGGAACAGGCAATGGCAGGGCGGCATCGCCATATTGGAGGCTTTGCCCGAGATCATCGCATCGACAAAGTGCAAAACGCCTTGGCCCGCCAACGCAATGCTGCTTAGGCCGCCTTGGGACTCTTTGCGACACGCCTCTCTACTCGCTCGGACTTCACGTCGGCAAACTTGGACCTGGCAAGCCAACGTGGCAGGGCCGATCTTGCTCGGGCGCTGCCGATCGCTTCGATCCTGCTTTGGCTGAGCGCGGCGTGAAGTGGAAGATCACCGCGCCAGACGTAGATCATGTCGCGCAAGGTCGTGGTTAGGTAGAGATCGACATCAAACGCAGGATCAGTGATGCAGAGCTGCGTCGCGCCATTCTCGCCGACAAACCAGTAGTGCCGCCAGCGAGCCGGTCGCTCGCGGAACGTAAGCTTCACGACCGAACGCCGTGCTCCGAAGGCATCCGGATGCGCCCCCCTTTCAATTGCCCAGAGAAGCAGGCCGGCATCGAGTTCATGATCCATTAGCTCTCGGCGAGACCACCGTTGACCCCAGACGCCGAGCGCGTGCACCAGCGGCATCAGATCTTGGCCTGGCGCCGTGAGGTGGTAAGTCCAACCGCGCCCTGATTCCGGTAGGCGCCGCTCAACAAGTCCCTCCGCCTCCAGTTGTTTGAGGCGCTTGGAAAGGAGGGTCGGAGACGCCCGCGCAACACCGCGTTGAAGTTCAGAGAAGCGCGAAACGCCCTTGCCGAGGTCGCGCAGGATCAATGGCGTCCAGCGCTCGCAGAATATCTCCGCGGCTTTGGAAATGGGACAGAACTGCCCGTAACTTCTCAATGGCCCGCTCCTTCTGTCAGCGTATCAACGCAAGATACTACATTTTGTGGAGTATTCGCATGCGAGGCGTCGGGGCAAGCTCGTCCAAGCAGGAGACAGGTCGCCACGCATCGCGGGCTGGCCGCGGTCGGTTACCGCGCGCCCAGCGCGTGCGAGGGGCTGTCGGAAGGATGGTGACGAGATGAACGATGGCCATTGGGGGCGGCCATGAACGAAATGGGCGTTCTGGATGCCGTGGTTGTGGGCGCTGGATGGGCCGGCCTCGGCGTCAGTTATATGCTTGCCCAATCCGATATGCGGCATTGCGTCCTTGAACGCGGGCGAATCGGCGAAACCTGGCGGACCCAGCGTTGGGACTCGTTCCACTTCAATCTTCCCAACATGTACAGCGTGATGCCTGGCGATCGTTACGATGGCCCGAACCCAGAAGGGTTTATGACGCATATAGAGTTTACGGCTCTCCTTGAAGACTATGCGCGGCGCTACCAACTCCCGGTTCGTAACGGCATCTCGGTCACAAAACTGAAATCAAGTGACGGGCTCTTTCACATTGTGACGCCGGAGCAGACGTGGCGGGCGAAAAACGTGGTTGTCGCCAGCGGCAGCTTGAACCGTCCGCGTCGACCAGTTTCCGCCTTCGCGTTGAAGGATGGCCCAGTACAGCTCGATGCCTCTGACTACCGTAATGCCGACGACCTTCCCGCCGGAGCTATCCTTGTCATCGGCAGTGCGCAGTCTGGCAGTCAAATCGCCGAAGATTTGATTCTGGCAGGCAGGGAGACCTATCTTGCGACGGGCCATATTGGCCGCCTGCCGCGATGCTATCGCGGGCGCGACATTGTCGTATGGATGGTGAAGACCGGATTGGTCGATGCGCCGCGCAAGGATTTTGTCGATCCCTCCGGTCGCGTTGCCGGCAGGCCCCTGATTGGCGCTTTGCACACGATAAGTCTGCAATCTCTCAGCGCCCAAGGCGTCATGCTGCTCGGACGATTTCTCGGAGTGGAGAACGGCCAGCCTGTCTTCGCCGACGATCTTGTTGGGAATATTCGGTTCGGCGACGAGATTTCCGCGCAATTCAAAAAACGTATCGATGAGTTTATCGAACGCAGCGGTCTCGATGCCCCCGCACCCGTTGAGGAGGAGGCGGAGGCAGTCGCTCCGCGCCTACCCCAGCGCCCCATTCTGTCGCTCGATCTCGTAGAGCGGAACATTTCAGCGATTGTCTGGTGCACCGGCTTCCAGGGCGATTTCAGTTGGATCGATGTACCCGGTGTTCTCGACAAGCGAGGCCAGCCTGTTCACGAAGACGGCGTTGCCCCGATTCCCGGAATCTATTTTGCCGGGCTCGATTTTGCGTCCACGCGCCGGTCGGGCACCGTTATGGCCATTGAAGACGAGGCGCGTCGATTTGTCGGCCAAATATTAGCTCGGACGTGATCCGGTGACGGGTGAAGAGGTCACCTATCCGAATCGAATTCAGGAGGGTAGACGGCCCACAATCGGTGAGGACGTGCTTCTCGGAGCTTTGTTGCTCGGCCGGGCCGGGAGTTTCGAGGGTGGGACTTTGGGGCGGCCCTTGAACCGGCCTTCAACCGTCCGATGCGGTTGAAGGCCGGTCAGGCGGTGCAGGAGCTGGAGCGCTTCTCGTCGCAGCCTCGACAGCCCAATCTGTCGCGAAACGCCAAAAGCCGCCTTTCGGCGGCCTCGGTCTTCTTCAAATCGGCACCATAAGCGACACTGGAACTGTTCGGCCTCAAATTTCCACCGTAAGTAAGTGTCGGTCTCGGTCAAAACCTGCCCGAGGATGACGAAGGGATGGGTCGGTTCGGCTAATCTCAGGCGCAGCGACCACCATCAACGACAGCCACCACCCGTCAGGACATCGTGTCCAGCTTGCGCTGCATGGCCGCAATCTGCGCCTTCAATTCCTGCAGATCGTCGCCCTTTTCTTCCTTCTTCGGCGGCTCGGCCGGCGCTGCCGAATTGCCGCCGGCGGGCGGGAACGGCGTGAACATGCGCATGGCGTTCTGGAACATCTCGACATTGCGTCGCGTCTGTTCCTCGAGCGCCTTCATCGGCGTCTTCATCATGTCGATCGGCGTCTTGCCGAAGGCACCCTTGAGCTGCTCGCGAAACCGCTCCTGCTCCTTGGAGAAGGCGATCATCGACTGTTCGAGGAAGCTCGGCACGATCATCTGCATCTGATCGCCGTAAAAGGAGATGAGCTGGCGCAGGAACGGGATCGGCAGCATGTTCTGCCCTTCCTTGTTCTCCAGCTCGAAGATGATCTGCGTCAGCACCGGGTGGGTGATGTCATCGCCGGTCTTTGCATCCTGGACCGTGAACTCCTCGCCCTTCTTGACCATCTCGGCCAAGTCCTCGAGCGTCACATAGGTGCTTGTGCCGGTATTGTAGAGCCGGCGATTGGCATACTTCTTGATGACGATCGGGTCGTCTTTTGCGGCCATCCATATCCTCCCCAGGACACCGGCACCTCTAGGAGTAAGCGGCCGGTAACGATTGCGCCCTTTAACCAAGATACGCGCAAAAGCGTCACAATTCCAAGCGGTTTGTGCACTGCGGCATCAATTAATGCTGCACAGCCATTGCAAAATCCGCCGCATGGCCAACGTCACGTTACCGCGACTGGCGCGCGCTCTGCTTGCCGCGCATGGCGGTCATGCCCATTTCCGGTTTGACTCAGGGTTTCGAACGGGCAAGAAAGTCCTAAAGCGATCTCGAAAATACGACACCTCGAAGTCTGGAGAAGAAAATGTCCGCTTCCAATTCCATCGTCGTCGCCAGCGCCGCCCGCACCGCGGTCGGCTCCTTCAACGGCAGTTTCGCCGCAACGCCCGCGCATGAGCTCGGCGCCGTCGTCATCAGGGAACTGCTGGCGCGGGCGAATGTCGAGGCGGCGGAAGTCGACGAAGTCATCCTCGGCCAGGTGCTGACCGCCGCGCAAGGGCAGAACCCGGCTCGCCAGGCCTCTATCAATGCCGGCCTGCCGAAGGAGACCACCGCCTGGGGCCTCAACCAGGTTTGCGGCTCGGGCCTGCGAGCCATCGCGCTCGGCATGCAGCAGATCGCCACCGGCGACGCCAAGGTGATCGTCGCCGGCGGCCAGGAATCGATGTCGATGTCGCCGCACGCCGAGCACCTGCGCGCCGGCGTCAAGATGGGCGACTACAAGATGATCGACACCATGATCAAGGACGGCCTTTGGGATGCCTTCAACGGCTATCATATGGGCAACACCGCCGAGAACGTCGCCCGCCAGTTCCAGATCACCCGCGAAACCCAGGACGAGTTCGCCTTGGCCTCACAGAACAAGGCCGAGGCCGCGCAGAAGGCCGGCAGGTTCAAGGATGAGATCGTCGCCTTCACCATCAAGGGCAAGAAGGGCGACACAACAGTCGACCAGGACGAGTACATACGCCACGGCGCGACGCTCGACGCCATGACCAAGCTGAAGCCCGCTTTCGACAAGGATGGCACGGTCACCGCCGCCAACGCCTCCGGCATCAATGACGGCGCCGCCGGCGCGCTGCTGATGACCGAGGCCGAGGCCGCCCGGCGCGGCATCACCCCGCTGGTGCGCATTGCATCCTGGGCGACCGCCGGCGTCGATCCGGCGATCATGGGCACGGGGCCGATCCCCGCCTCGAAGCGGGCGCTGGAAAAGGCCGGCTGGTCGGTCAAGGACCTCGATCTGGTCGAGGCCAACGAGGCGTTCGCCGCGCAGGCTTGCGCCGTCAACAAGGGCATGGGCTGGGATCCCTCGATCGTCAACGTCAATGGCGGTGCCATCGCCATCGGCCATCCGATCGGCGCTTCGGGCGCCCGCGTCTTCAACACGCTGGTCCACGAGATGCGCCGCCGCGGCGCCAGGAAGGGCCTCGCCACGCTGTGCATCGGCGGCGGCATGGGCGTGGCCATGTGCGTGGAAGCGCTGTGAGCTCAGCGAGTAGCGAATAGGGAGTAGCGAATAGGGAAGAAGAAGCGTCGCGCGGCGGGACATCGGACCCCTACTCGCTATTCGCTACTCCCTATTCGCTCAGACGATTTTAAAGGGAGGACCACATGAGCAAGGTAGCAATCGTCACGGGCGGATCGCGCGGCATCGGCGCTGCGATATCGGTCGCCTTGAAGAAGGCCGGCTATTCGGTCGCGGCGAACTATGCCGGCAATGACGAGGCGGCGCAGAAATTCAAGGCCGAGACCGGCATCCCGGTCTACAAATGGTCCGTCGCCGACTACGAGGCCTGCGCCGCGGGCATCAAGCAGATCGAAGCCGATCTCGGCCCGGTCGGGGTGCTGGTCAACAATGCCGGTATCACCCGCGACGCCATGTTCCACAAGATGACGCCCGCGCAGTGGAAGGAAGTCATCGACACCAACCTCTCCGGCGTCTTCAACATGACGCATCCTCTGTGGAGCGGCATGCGCGACCGCAAGTTCGGTCGCGTCATCACCATTTCCTCCATCAACGGCCAGAAGGGCCAGGCCGGCCAGGTCAACTACTCGGCCGCCAAGGCCGGCGATATCGGCTTCAGTAAGGCTCTTGCCCAAGAAGGCGCGCGCGCGGGCATCACCGTCAACGTCATCTGCCCCGGCTATATCGCGACCGAAATGGTCAAGGCGATCGACGAAAAGGTGCTCACCGAGCGCATCATCCCGCAGATCCCGGTTGGCCGCCTCGGCGAGCCGGAAGAGATCGCGCGCTGCGTCGTCTTCCTGGCGTCCGACGAGGCCGGCTTCATCACCGGCTCGACCATCACCGCCAATGGCGGCCAGTACTTCGCCTGATACCCAACTTCGCCTGATACCCTTTTTGCGCTGAGGCGGCCCCGACGTCGGAGCCGCCTTTTTGCCCCGTCGACAAGCTCGGCGCGACACCTTGCCTCAATTCGGCACGCAAAGGTTAACGGCAGCAGCCCCCTTTGTGCGCAACTCCGCCAACAAGCTGTGAATTCTCGGTGGGTAAGCTGTGGATAACACCATATCTAGGGGTGAACAAACCGGGAAAATAACCGGATCGCTGATTCGTCGCCGATTCGTTCTGGCTTTGGCCGGAAAGTTAACGGCGGACGGCGCAAACGTCACCGAACTCGTAAAAAGCGATTAAGAAAAATCAACAATTTCATAACTTTGAGGACAAGGCTCAAGTCGACCGCGACCGTTGCCCGGCAAAAGTTAACGACGATCTCGGTCCGACGGGGCCACGCAGGAATCGGGCCAATTCAGCGATTCAGCATGTGGTGAGACTCACCGTCAAAAAACCCACATATAGCCGTGAACAAAACCTGAATCAGAACGAGTCAGCGATTCGTCGCTGATTCGTTCCAGACTCGTTCCAGCCGTTAACAACGATCGATTTTGCCCACCCCGGCCCGTTCTGCCTGTCGCCAAAGGAACATTCCGCTTTCGCTTCACGCCCGAAGTCCCTATGTGTCGCCTGTCACACGCGGCGGCACCGCCGTGCTTCAGACTACAAGCGGCAGAAACCTTATTTCCGAGCCGATGAACATCCAGCCGAAACACTCCCAGCCGCTGATCCTTTCGGGCCGCGACGTGACGGCCGTGCTGGGGCCCACCAACACCGGCAAGACCCATCTCGCCATCGAGCGCATGGTCGCGCATGAGACCGGCGTCATCGGCCTGCCGCTCAGGCTGCTCGCCCGCGAAGTCTATGCCCGGGTCTGCGAGAAGGTCGGCGCCCACAAGGTGGCGCTGATCACCGGCGAGGAGAAGATCGTGCCTGCCGGGGCGAAATATTCGGTCTGCACCGTCGAGGCGATGCCGCGCGAAACCGACGCCGCCTTCGTCGCCATCGACGAGGTGCAGCTCGCCGGCGATCTCGAACGCGGCCATATCTTCACCGACCGCATCCTGCATCTGCGCGGCCGCCAGGAGACGCTGCTTCTCGGCGCCGCCACCATGCACGGCATCCTGCAGCACCTGTTGAAGGGCGTGTCGGTGGTGACGCGGCCGCGGCTTTCGCACCTTGCCTATGCCGGCTCGAAGAAGCTCACCCGGCTGCCGCGGCGCACCGCTATCGTCGCTTTCTCCGCCGACGAGGTCTACGCCATCGCCGAGCTGATCCGCCGCCAGCAGGGCGGCGCGGCCGTCGTCCTCGGCGCGCTCTCGCCGCGCACCCGCAACGCGCAGGTGGAGATCTTCCAGTCCGGCGATGTCGACTATCTCATCGCCACCGACGCCATCGGCATGGGACTGAACCTCGACCTCGACCATGTCGCCTTCGCCCAGAACCGCAAATTCGACGGTTACCAATACCGTAACCTGACCGCCGCCGAGCTTGGCCAGATCGCCGGTCGTGCCGGCCGGCACCTGCGCGACGGCACGTTTGGCGTCACCGGCCAGGTCGATCCGTTCGACGAGGATCTGGTCGCCAAGATCGAGGGACACGACTTCGATCCGGTGAAGGTGCTGCAGTGGCGCACCGCCGATTTCGACTTTTCCAGCCTCGATGCGCTGAAACGCTCGATCGAGGCCAATGCGCCGGTCGAAGGGCTGACCCGCGCGCTGCCGGCCGTGGACGCGCAGGCGCTGGAGCATCTGTCGCGCGATGGCGACATCCGCGCTTTGGCCACCGGCAAGGAGCGCGTGGCGCTGCTGTGGGAAGCCTGCGCCCTGCCGGACTACCGCAAGATCGCGCCGGCCCATCATGCCGACCTCGTCGCCTCGATCTATATGGACCTTGCGCGTCACGGCCATGTCGATGAGAATTACATGGCCGAGCAGGTGCGGCGCGCCGACACGACGGACGGCGATATCGACACGCTCTCGCACCGGATCGCGCAGATCCGCACCTGGACTTTCGTCTCCAACCGCCCCGGCTGGCTGGCCGATCAGCTACACTGGCAGGAAAAGACGCGCGAAATCGAAGACAGATTGTCGGATGCGCTGCATGAGCGGTTGACGAAACGCTTCGTAGACCGCAGGACTTCCGTCCTCATGCGGCGCCTTAGAGAAAATACCATGCCTGAAGCCGAAATCAGCCCTACCGGAACCGTCCTCGTCGAAGGCCATCATGTCGGCGAGCTGCAGGGGTTCCGCTTCACCGCCGACCAGAGCGCCGGCGGCGAGGACGCCAAGGCGGTGCGCACCGCCGCCCAGAAGGCGCTCGCGGCCGAGTTCGAGGCGCGCGCCGAACGCTTTGCCGCTTGCGCCAATGGCGACCTGGCTTTGGGCTCGGACGGCGTCCTGCGCTGGATCGGCGCGCCGATCGGCACGCTGGTCGCCGGCGACGAGGCGCTGAAGCCGCGCCTGGTCCTGCTTGCCGACGAGCAGCTGACCGGGCCTGCCCGCGACAAGGTCGCGGCGCGCGCCGAGCGTTTCGTCAATTTCCAGATCGAGTCGCTTTTGAAGCCGCTGGTCGACTTGAAGAATGCCGACCAGCTCACCGGCATCGCGCGCGGCATCGCCTTCCAGCTGGTCGAGCATTTCGGCCTGATCAATCGCCGCGACATCGCGGAGGAGATGAAGTCTCTCGACCAGGAAGGCCGCGCGGCACTTCGCCGCCTCGGCGTGCGCTTCGGCGCCTACCATGTCTTCGTGCCGGCGCTGATCAAGCCGGCGCCGGCCGGCCTGGTGACCTTGCTCTGGGCGCTGAAGAATGACGGCAAGGACAAGCCGGGCTTCGGCGACGTGGTGCATGCGCTGGCCTCCGGCCGCACTTCCGTGGTCATCGACCCGGCCTTCGACAAGACCTTCTACAAGCTCGCCGGCTACCGCAATCTCGGCCGCCGCGCCGTGCGCGTCGACATCCTGGAAAGGCTCGCCGACCTCATCCGCCCGGCGACCAACTGGAAGCCTGGCCTCGGCCAGCGTCCGGACGGCGCCTATGACGGCCACGCCTTCATGGTGACGCCGCCGATGATGTCGATCCTCGGCGCCACCGCCGACGACATGGAGGAGATCCTCAAGGGTCTCGGCTATCGCTCCGAGGCAAAGCCGGCCGCCGAGGTGAAAGCGAAGCTCGACGCGCAGGACGACGCCGCCCGTGAAGCGGCCGCGGCCAAGCTCGCCGCGGAAGAGGCCGCTCGCGCCGCGCGGGCGACGGAGGCGCCCGCCCCCGAGGCCGCCACCGTGGCAACGTCCGGCGAGAGCCCGGAGACGGACAGCACCGAAATCCATGCCGCGGAAACCCCCGCCGGGAGCGCGGCGGAGCCTGTCGACGAAACAATCGGACGGGAGACACTGACCGCGGAAACTACGGAAACCGCAGCGGCAGGCGAACCGGCAGCGCAAAGCGATGAGCCGGCCGGCGAGGCCGTGACGGAGGAAGGCGTGCCTTCGGCTCAGGCCGAGTCCTCGCAGACCGAAACCCCGGCCACGAGCGAGACCCCCGCATCGACTGAAATGACGACGGAAGCCGAAACCGCGGCCGAGACTGAAGAGCCGAAGCCTGTCCTTCTGTGGCGCCAGGCGCGCTTCGACCATCAGCGTCCGCGCCATCGCCACGACAACCGTCGCGACAATCGTCCGCGTGGCGGCCAGCCCGCGCGCGATGGCCAGCCTGGCGCCGCTGCCGGCCAGCCCGGCGATCGCCCCGCCCAGGAAGGCCGCCGCGAGCAGCGCGACGGCGCCGGCAAGCCGCGCTTCGACCGCTCGAAGTTCAAGCCACGGCCGGAAACCGGCGACAGGCGCGAAGGTGGCGAACGGCGCGAAGGCAGGCCGCAAGGCGAGCGGCCAGATCGCCACGAGGGGGGCCGCCGCGAGGGCCGGCCCGAATGGAAGGGCAACAGGCAGGACGGCAAGGGCAACGCCCAGGGCGGCAAGCCGGCCTTCCAG
This sequence comes from Mesorhizobium sp. B3-1-8, assembly GCF_006439495.1. NCBI lineage: Bacteria > Pseudomonadati > Pseudomonadota > Alphaproteobacteria > Hyphomicrobiales > Phyllobacteriaceae > Mesorhizobium > Mesorhizobium sp. B3-1-8. Next base: position 92,242 of record NZ_VFTK01000024.1, on the reverse strand, counting down.
GGCAAGCCGCGCGAGGAGCGCCCGCAACGCTTCGATCCGGACTCGCCCTTCGCCAAGCTCGCCGCCTTGCGCGACCAGCTGAAGAAATAGGTTCGAGCATGATCCCGAAAAGTGGGACCCGGTTTTCGGGCGAGATCATGCTCCATCAAAGAGCCAGCATGATCCCGAACCGAAGGACCGCGCCAGCGAAAAGTGGGAACCGGTTTTCGGATAAGATCACGCTCCAACAAAGTTAGCCCCGATGGTTGGAGAGGGCCGCCAGCGCATCGACAAATGGCTGTTCTTTTCGCGCGCGGTGAAATCGCGGTCCCTGGCGGCGAAAGTCGCCGTCGCCGGGCGCGTGCGCATCAATCGCGACAAAGCAGCGCAGGCCTCCGATCTGGTCAAGCCCGGCGACGTTCTCACCATCACGCTCGAGGGCCGTATCCTGGTCTGGAAGGTGCTGAATTGCGGCACGCGACGCGGTCCGGCCGACGAGGCGCGGCTGCTTTACGAGGACATGTCGCCGGCGCCGACACCCAAGGGCGAGGCGGTTCCGGATGCCATTCCAGGCCTGCGCGAGGCCGGCAGCGGGCGCCCGACCAAACGCGAGCGGCGGCAGACCGACCGTCTGCTCGGCGATGATTGAATTGGGCCAGCCGGACCGCCAGCGGCGAGACCGCTGGAATTCTATTCCCCGGGGCCGGCAGTGCCCGAATGCGCTGCCCTTGCAAGCAGCCGGCAAAGGCGTTACCTCAACCTGAAAAAGCCGAGCAAATCGGGACGTTCCGGAGCCTGCAATGACCTATGTCGTGACCGACAATTGCATCAAATGCAAATACATGGACTGCATCGAGGTCTGTCCGGTCGACTGTTTCTACGAGGGCGAGAACATGCTCGTCATCCATCCCGACGAGTGCATCGACTGCGGCGTGTGCGAGCCCGAATGTCCTGCCGACGCGATCAAGCCGGACACCGAGGGCGGCCTCGACAAATGGTTGCAGGTCAATTCCGAATACGCCGAGAAGTGGCCCAATATCACCGCCAAGAAAGAGCCGCCCGCGGACGCCAAAACCTTCGATGGCGAGGCCGGGAAGTTCGAGAAATATTTCTCGCCGGAGCCCGGTGAAGGCGATTGATGCTGGCGCCGGCGACGCCGGCATGACGCGACGTAACGCGACCGATACAGTTGCTGTCTTGACAGGCAGCGACCCCGTTTGGCGTTAGCGAACGCAGCAAAACCTTGATTCTTCCGACTTTTTGTGTTACATCAACGAAACATGCCGGTGACACAACGTCGATTTATGGCGCTAACGCCCCAAATCACTGAAAGGTGAGCTTTTAGATCCGGACCAGAGCGATCTGGGGCAGGCGGTCGCATTCGTGCGGTATGCCGGTCCCTGCTTTTCCGGTGGTTCATCCTGTTGCGCGGCTAATGGTCGGCTATCGCCGACCCCATCGGTTCGAGCCGGCATGATGCCGGCTGCACAACTAAGGAGTTCAGGGCGTAATGGCAACGATCACCCCGCAGAAGAAGTCCAACGCGGCCCGCCACGGGTTCAAGACCGGCGAGTTCATCGTCTATCCGGCGCATGGCGTCGGCCAGATCGTGGCGATCGACGAGCAGGAAGTTGCGGGTCACAAGCTGGAACTGTTCGTCATCGATTTCCAGAAGGACAAGATGCGGCTCAAGGTACCGGTCGCCAAGGCGACCTCGATCGGCATGCGCAAGCTGTCGGAAGAGGACTATGTCGACCGCGCGCTGAAGGTCGTGCAGGGCCGCGCCCGCATCAAGCGCACCATGTGGTCGCGCCGCGCCCAGGAATATGATGCCAAGATCAACTCCGGCGACCTGATCTCGATCTCGGAAGTGGTGCGCGACCTTTACCGCGCCGACAACCAGCCGGAGCAGTCCTATTCCGAGCGTCAGCTCTATGAAGCCGCGCTCGACCGTATGGCCCGCGAGATCGCCGCGGTGAACCGCATGTCGGAGACCGAGGCGGTTCGCCTCATCGAGGTCAACCTCAACAAGGGTCCGAAGCGCGGCGCCAAGGCCGACAACGAAGAATCCGAACAGGAAGAAGCTGCCTGAGCTTTTTCGCTCATCGAACTACGAAGAACCCGGCCTCGCGTCGGGTTTTTTGTTTGGGCTTAAAGCATGTCTCCCGAAAGTGGACCCGGTTTCGGGACAAAGACATGCTTAAAATCAAAACTTAAAGCAGGTCGCGTGAATCCTTTTTCACGCGACCTGCTTTAATGCATGTCGCGCAAAAATGTGCAGCGGTTTTGCGACAACGACATGCATGAAAACAAAGCCTTGAAGAAGCGGCGGCCCCCGCTCTTTACCCGGACCTTCGGTCCGGTCTCCCCACAAAAGGGGAGGTAAAGGACTCAGCCGCCAGACTCCTTCTGCGCTTCTTCCTGCCGCAGCGAAGCGATAAACCGCTTGGTCCGCTCGCGCTCCGGATTGTCGAACACGACCGAGGCCGGGCCTTTCTCGACGATCGAGCCGGCATCGAGAAAGACGACCTCCTGCGCGATCTTGGAGGCGAGCCTCAGATCGTGCGTGGCCATCACCATGGTTGTGCCTTCGCGGGCAAGCTGCCCAAGCACGTCGACCACTTCCTGCGCCAGTTCCGGATCGAGCGCCGAGGTCGGCTCGTCGCAAAGCAGCACGCGCGGCGACGGCGCCAGCGCCCGGGCGATCGCCACGCGCTGCTGCTGGCCGCCGGACAGCGTCGCCGGCCAGGCATCGGCCTTGTGCGCCATGCCTACCTTCTCGAGCAGCGCCATGGCCCGCTCGCGCGCCCTTGGCTCCGGCCATTTCAGCACCGTCACCAGCCCTTCCATGACATTCTCGATCGCGGTGCGATGCGGGAAGAGCTGGAAATTCTGGAACACCATGCCGGTCTGCAGGCGAATGCGCTGGATGTCCTTGGCCGGCACCTTGATGCCCGGACGGAATTCCAGCCTCTCCTCGCCGATGCGCAAAGCGCCGGACGTCGGGATCTCCAACAGGTTGATGCAGCGTAAGAGCGTGCTTTTGCCGCCGCCCGAAGGGCCGACCAGCGCCGTCACGCTGCCCTCGTCCAGGCTGACGGTGACGCCTTTCAGCACCAGATTGTCGCCGAAGCGCTTTTCGATGTCGGTGAGGCCGATCATGCGTTGGCCTCCAGGAACCCGCCATAGCGGTTGAGCCGTACCTCCAGCCGCGCCTGCAGCGCCGACAGCACCGAGCTCAATGCGAGATAGAGCGCCGCCGCCTCGACATAGAGGATCAGCGGCTCATAGGTGGTGGCGACGATGCGCTGCGCCGCCTGGAACATCTCGGGCACCGTGATCGCCGCCGCCAGCGAGGTATCCTTGACCAGCGAGATGAAGGTGTTGGAAAGCGGCGGCACCGCGACGCGGCCGGCTTGCGGCAGGATCGTGCGCCGCATCGCCTGGCTCCAGGTCATGCCGATCGAGTAGGATGCCTCCCATTGGCCTTTCGGCACCGAGCCGATGACGGCGCGGATGATCTCCGACGTATAGGCGCCAATGTTCAGCGTGAAGCCGATAAGCGCGGCGGGAAAGGCATCGAGCAGGATGCCGACCGACGGCAGGCCGTAGAAGATCAGGAACAACTGAACGAGCAGCGGCGTGCCGCGAAAGATCCAGACATAGAAGCGAACCAGCGCAACCAGCGGCTTTGGACCGAACAGCCGGATCAGCGCCGTCACCAGTCCGGCGATGAGCCCGAGCGCGAAGGACAGGAGCGTCAGCGGCACGGTGAAAATCAGCGCCGCCCACAACAGCGTCGGCAACGATTCCAGCATCAATTGCAGCCAGTGCGGCACGGAGCGCTTCTCCCTTCCAGATACGGCGGCGCGTTCCTCCGTATGGACTGACTATCATGCAAAAACCGGCGGGCCGTCAAAGACCGCGGCGCATGAATATCGTGCAAAAAAATAACGGGCCGTCTTTGACGGCCCGCCGGTTTCCGAACAGAGGACGATTGCCTTACTTCGAAACGTCCTGGCCGAAATATTTGTCGGCGATCTTCTGGTAGGTGCCGTCGGCCTTGATGTCGGCCAGCGCCTTGTTGATGGCCGCGACCAGCTCCGGATCGCCCTTGCGCACGATAACGCCGGAATAGTCGGCATTCTCTTCCTGCGCGGCGATCTTCACATTGGCGTCCGGCTTGTGCTTCTTGAAGTCGAGGAAGGACAGGCTGTCGTTGATGGTGGCGTCGGCGCGGCCGGTGAGCAGAAGCTGGATCGACTGGTCGAAGCCGTCGGTGCCGACGAGCTCGGCGCCATTGGACTCGGCGAGCTTGCCGAAGTTGGAGGTCAGCGACTGCGCCGACTTCTTGCCCTTGAGGTCGGCGAAGGTCTTGATGTCGGTGTTGTCGCCGCGCACGATCAGCACCGCTTTCGAGGCGATGTAGGGATCGGAGAAGTCGTACTTGGCCTTGCGCGCATCGGTGATGCCGACCTCGTTGATGACGGCGTCGTAGCGGTTGGCGTCGAGGCCGGCGATCAGCCCATCCCACTTGCCTTCGAGGAACTCGACCTTGACGCCGAGCTTGTCGGCGATGGCCTTGGCGATCTCGACATCGAAGCCGACCAGGGCGTTGGATTCGTCATGATAGGTGAAGGGCGCGTAGGTGCCTTCGGTGCCGACCTTGATGACGCCCGCCTGCTTGATCTGGTCGAGATTGGCGCCGGCATGCCCGGCCGTGACCGCCAGAACCTGCAACGTTCCGGCGACAAGGAGCGATTTGAGCCATTTCATTTTTCTGTGATCCCGTTTTGACCGGTGCCCCGGCGCGATTGTGAGAGCCGGAAACTGACAGATAGAAGGCTGCGAAATAAGGAACCAGATTTCAAAAATCGGCTCTGCCAGAAATCTGATTCTCAAAATTACCCGACAACCGCCAAGCGACTCTTTCGGGCCGATAACAAAACGTTCCCGCTGGCAATATTTGCCCCCTCGGACGGCGGAACCATCGATGCGCCTGACACGTTGCATGGCTGTTGTAGGGCGCGGTGGCATCTTTTCAACCGCTGTGAGCCCACTCACCACCAAAAGGAGCCGGCATGATCGAGGACGCGGCAGGACGGACGCTGGTCCGGGCGGCAATGAAGGCTCCTTATCTCGAGCGCGACGAGGAGCATGTCCTCGCCTTGCGCTGGAAGGAAGAGAACGACCAGCACGCGTTGCACAGGATCACCGTCGCCCACATGCGCCTGGTCATCTCGATGGCCTCGAAATTCCGCCATTACGGCCTGCCGCTCGGCGACCTTATCCAGGAGGGCCATGTCGGCCTGCTCGAGGCTGCCGCCCGATTCGAGCCCGCGCGCGAAGTGCGCTTCTCGACCTATGCCACCTGGTGGATCCGCGCCTCCATGCAGGATTACATCCTGCGCAACTGGTCGATCGTGCGCGGCGGCACGAGTTCGGCGCAGAAGGCGCTGTTCTTCAACCTGCGGCGTCTGCGCGCCCGCCTCGCCAACGGCGCCGAGCCGCTCTCCAATGCCACGCTCTATCGCGAGGTCTCGGCCGCGCTCGGCGTTCCGGAAGCCGACGTGGCGATGATGGATTCACGCCTGTCCTCGCCCGACAGCTCGCTCAACGCGCCTTTGGCCGACGAGAACGGCGCCGCCGAACGGATGGATTTCCTGGTCTCCGAAGACCCGCTCCCCGACGAGATCGTCGGCGACCGGATCGACATCCAGCGCCGGGCAGTCTGGCTGAAGAGCGCGCTCGGCGCGCTCAACGCCCGCGAGCTTCGCATCATCGAGGAGCGCAGGCTGAGCGACGACGGCGCCACGCTGGAAGCGCTCGGCGAACAGCTCGGCATCTCCAAGGAACGCGTCCGCCAGATCGAGGCCCGCGCCATGGAAAAGCTGAAGCTGGCCCTTGTGAAGCAGAATCCGGAATTTTTGGCGGAAGCGGCCTGAAATTAATGTAATTAAAAAATCAAAGATAAGAAATTTATTAAATAAGAATATATTCGCCGTCGAGGCGATTTTTCCTCGGTAACGCATATTGATTGTGAGCTCTTTAACAGACCGCTGCGCCGCAATCGGCTTTTTTGACGCCTCCAGATCATAACATAAGGGGGATTTGCCATGCTGCGATGCTGCGCGCTCCTTGTAGCCCTGTTCCTCGTGGGCCTCACGACATTCGAAGCGCACGCCGATCGAAGGGTTGCCCTCGTCATCGGCAATTCCGAGTATCGCGAAATCCCGGCGCTCAAGAATCCCGACAAGGACGCGGACGACGTCTCCAATACGTTCCGGCTGGCCGGCTTCGAGGTGTTCGCCGCCAAGGACCTGACCAGGCTTCAGTTCGAAGAGCGGTTCCGCAACTATCTGGCGGCAGCCGACGGCGCCGATCTCGCGGTCGTCTACTATTCGGGACACGGCTTTCAGATCGGCGGCGAGAATTTCCTGATTCCGGTCGATGCGTCGCTGAAAGACGCGGCCGACATGGAGGTCCAGGCCATCAAGGTCGACGACATATTGCGGCAACTGCGCTCGAGATCGAAGATCCAGATGATCATCCTCGACGCCTGCCGCAACAATCCCTTCCCGCGCAAGGACTATTGGCTGCGCGACCAGTTGATCGTCGCCGGCGACAGCGGACTTGCGCAGGTAACAGGTTCGCAGAACACGCTGATTGCCTATGCAACCGAGCCGGGGGCGGTCGCCTATGACGGTTCCGGCGATCTCAGCCCGTTCTCGTCGTCCTTCTCTCGCCGCGCGCTGGCGCCGGACCAGGAGATACGCTCGGTCATGGCGGCCGTGCGCCGCGACGTGGTCAAGGCCACCAACGGCAAGCAGGTTCCGTGGGAGAACTCCTCGCTGATCGACGATGTCGTGCTGATGCGCGGGGCGGAGCAACCAGCGCTAACGCCTCCCGACGCGCAGCAGAACGAGCAGGTGGCCGAGCGCGGAATCCAGGTTACCGATGTCGCCGAGGCGATTGGAAGTCGCGATATCCGCGTCCCGGTCGGCGTCGGGCCGGTTCCGCTGAAACTGGATCTTCCGGCCAAGGATGCCTCGATCAGCCTTAAGCTTGCGAGCTACCCGGCGACCGGAACGCTGTCCTTGCCCGGTCGCGTCCTGTCGCCGCAATCGAGCCTGATGGCCGCCGAGGTCGACAATCTGCGTTACGAACCGCAGATCGGCTCGGCCGCTCCCGTCGAAGTCGGCTTCGAGATCCGCGTCGGCAACGCCGCGAAGCGGGCGACGATGAAACTGTCGCCGGGCGTCGACCCTTGCGACCAGGCCGCTGGCGAGCCGCTCGACCTGCAGGGCGTCGTCCCGGGACGGTTGCCGAACGAGATCGGCGGCGGGGCTCTCGAGACCTGCGAGGCGGCGGTGAAGTCCTACCCCGACATTGCGCGCTTCCGTTACGAGCTGGGGCGGGCGCTGCTGGCGGCGGGCAGGATCGACGAGGCCAGGCAAGCGATCCAGGAAGCTGCGGACAAGGGACATATCCGCGCCCTGTTCGCGCTCGGCTCCATCGCCTCGTCCGGAACAGGGACGGCTGTCGATGCATCGAAGGCGAACGGCCTCTATTCGAAGGCGTCGGATAACGGAGACCCCTACGCCCTGGCCGCCTGGGGACGCGCTTTGTTCAATGGCCTCGGCGTCGAGCGCGACACCGGCAAGGGTCTGGACCTGCTGCTCCAGGCAGCGGCGATGGGGCATGTCGACGCCATGAAGGAGCTTGCCGTGATCTTCACGGAAGGCCGCAACGGCGTGCCCGCCGACCCGGCCCGCGCCCTGGCTTTCCTCAAAGCCGGCATGGAGCGGCAAGACGTCTATTCGATGGGCATTCTCGGTCTTTCTGCGCACCCCGCGCGCACCATCCCCGTGGTCATGGCGTGCAAGGCCCCGAAGGTCATCACGAAGATAAAAGTGGTCCGCGTGCCCGTGTCGAAACCGAAGACCGTCACACCGACAATTCCGGGGGCACCAAAGGTCAAGCCGATGCCAACGGAAACCGGGAGGACATCCTGGAGCGGTGGCAGTAGCCGCGCTGCCGGCACCGGCGGTGGCAGTACCGGCGACGGCGAAGGTGACGGCGGCGACACCGGTAGTGACGGCTTGTGAAGGACAACGTCTCCCGGCCCGGGCGATTGTTCAAATAGCCGACGGCGCCTGGTTGGTGCGAATTCGCAAGTCCCTACCTGTCGGTGACGATCTTGACCTTGTCACCCGACGACACTGTCGCGCCCGGCGACATGGCGTTGAGCACGCGGAACAGGTCGAGCTTGCGGTCGACACCGACCATCTGCGCGGCGAGCGAGCCCATGGTCTGGCCGGCCTGGACGGTGACGACCCTGATATGCAGCGGCTTCAGCGCCGCCTTCTCGGCAGGGCTCAGCACACGGAAGGAACCGCTGACCGAGCGCGCCACCGGGTCCAGCGAAGTGCTGGCCGAGGGCGCGGCCGTCAGCAGCCTGTAGACTTGGCCGCCGGCGCGGATCACTGCGATGTCGAACTGCCAGCCTTGCGCGCTGGCATGCGCCGTCGCCGCATCGTTGCCGTTGATCGTCTCCTGGCGCACGCTGGCGTCTTCCAACCCCGCCACCCAGCCGCTGCGGATGTAATCGGTGAGCGATACCGACTTGTCGATCGCCACGCCGTCGAAGCGGATGGCGATGTCGCCCGGCCCGGTCGCGGTGACGGCGGCCGCCGAATTGTCGATGACGAAGCCGTCCGGCACAGTGAAGGAGACGCCGAGATTGGGGTGCATGAAGGTCTGGCCGCGCACATAGCCTTCTTCCGGCGTGTCGCCGTAAAGCAGGCCGTCTATGCCGGCCAGAAATGCGTCGCGGTCGCGCGTGCCGACGCCGGGCGGGCCGAAATTGCGCGCAAGGCGCTGCGCCAACTCGATGCGCTGCGGCGTGTTGGGGTGCGTCGCCAGGAAGTCGAGGCTGGCGTCGGTGGCGCCGCTGACCGAGCGGAAATCCGTATAGGCCGACATCGACTGCAGGAAGCGACCCGCCGCATAGGGATCATAGCCCGCCTCGCCGATCGACTTGATGCCGATGGCGTCGGCCTGCAGTTCCTGGTTGCGCGAGAATTGCGCAAGCCTGAGCTTGCCGCGGATGAGCGCCGCCTTGGCCGTCGGGCTGTCGCCGAGCACATCGGAAACCACCTTGGTCGCCAGGCCTTCCTCGGCTTCGAGTTGCTGCCGCTGCAGGCCGTGATTCGCGGTGACGTGGCCCATCTCATGCGCGATGACGGCGGCAAGCTCGGACGAATCGTTGGCCAGCGCCAGCAAGCCGCGCGTCACATAGAGATAGCCGCCCGGCAGCGCGAAGGCATTGACGTTGGGCGAGTTGAGGATGGTGATGCGATAGGTCTGGGTAGGGTTCGCCGACACCACCGTCAGATTGCCGACGACCTTGGCCACCATGCGTTCGAGCCTGGGGTCGGAATATTCGCCGCCATAGGTGGCGAGAATCCGCGGATGCTGCGCCTTCGCCATTTCGGCGAGCTTGGCGTTGGCGACGACATTGTCGACGGTGATCGGCTTGTCGGAAGGCTGGAAGCCGCTTTCCTGCACGTCCGGCGGCGTGAACATCTGGCAGCTGGCCAGTACGGCAACGCTCGCCAGCGCGAGAAATCGTGCCAGCGGCCTCATCCAAACCTTCTCAGCGCCGGTCGACAGATCGGCTTCCTTTCGAACTCTTTCGGCAAATCGCTGCCCAGCCGGACTAGCATGGCCGGACCTAGCCACACTCCCCCGGACAAGGCAAGCAAACGCCGGATCGCCCGTTGCCGGTTTGGCCGTAAATTATGTCCGCTTCCAGGCAATATGTTGTGATCCGGCAACGGTGCCGGCTCGATCGCCGATATAGCGCCGGAAGGCGTCCGGTCCAGACCGATCGAAGAAATCATCCGCCGGCCCGGTTGCCGCGATCGTGCCTTCGTCGAGAAAAGCCACGTCCTGGCCGATGCGGCGCGCATCTTCCGGCTGATGCGTGACGAACAGCACCGTCATTTCGCGCTCGGCATGGATGCCGGCCATAAGGTCGAGCATGTCGTCGCGCAGCGCCGGGCCGAGCGACGCGAAAGGTTCGTCGAGCAGCAAGACTGGCCGGTCGCGCAACAGCACCCGCGCCAGCGCCACGCGTTGCCGCTCGCCGCCGGAAAGCTCGCGCGGCAACCGCCTTTCCTTGCCCGCAAGACCGACCCGCGCCAGCGCCTCGGTGACGTCGGCGCGATCGGCATCGCCGAGTTTGAGCGACGGCGAGCGGCCGAGCCCGACATTGGCTTCGACCGAAAGATGCGCGAACAAATTGTTTTCCTGGAACACCATTGACACCGGCCGCGCCGAAGGCGGCGTGTTGCCGAGATCGGCGCCGCCGATCAGCACCTTGCCCGCATCGGGCGTTTCGAAGCCGGCTATCAGATTGAGCAGCGTCGACTTGCCGGAGCCGCTCGGCCCCATGATGGCGGTGATCCTGCCGGCCGCGAATTCGGCGTCGAAACTGAAGGAGGATTCGCCATAGCTGAACGAGACGCCCTCCAGCGCGACGGTGAGGCCCTTTTGCGCGGCGGCGCCATCGATGCTCGTCGTCATGACTTTCCTTCCCGCCCCAGCCAGTCGGCGGCGACCACCAGCATCAGGCAGACGAGGCCAAGCAGCAAGGCAAGCCCCGCGGCGTCGGCTGTCCGGTAGCTGCCCATGCGCGCCAAAAGCAGATAGGGCAAGGTCTGCACGGAATCGCTGCCGAACAGCGCGATCACGCCGAGATCGCCGAGCGACAGCGCCATGGCGAAGGCGAAGCCGGTGGCCAGGGGCCGCCTGAGCGACGGCCAGTCGATCAGGCTGAGCCGGGTCCAGCCGGATATGCCGAGCGCCAGGCAAAGCCGCTCGTGGCGCTCGCTCGCCGCGTCATAGGCCGGGCGAATGGCGCGGATGGCGAAGGGCATCGCCATCACCGCGTTGACGGCGACGACCATGGCCGGCGCGACGGCGAAGACATCGGTGACGTGGCGCAACGCCAGGAACCAGCCGGCGCCAAGGACGATTGGCGGCACGACCAGTACGAAGCCGGCGCCGGTGTCGGCGGCATGTTCGAGCAGGCCCATGGCGCCGCCTGCCCGGCGCCGCAGGGCCAGCGCGCGCCGCGCCGCGATCAGCGCCAGCGACAACGTCACGCTGAGCAGTGCCGCAAGCAGGGCGAGGCCCGCGCTGGTGAGCGTCGCGCGACGCACCGCCGCTTCACCCGCCAATCGGCCGAGGTCGGCCTGAAGGCCTGAAAGCACGGTCGCCGCCATCGGCCCGGCGACGAACAGCAGGGCCAGCGCGATGAGGCCAGCGTTCAGCACGCTTTCGGTCGGTCCCGCCGAAAGGTAGCGGCGTGGCGCTACGGGCAGATTGGCATCGCCGACCGTGTTGGCGCCGAGCCGCGTGAGCGCGACGACCACGACGAAGGTGAGCGCGATCTGCAGCAGCGTCAGCACCACGGCGCGCGCGGGATCGAAATCGAGGCGCAGCGCCTGGTAGATGGCGACCTCCAGCGTCGTCGCGGCCGGACCGCCGCCCAGCGTCAGCACGATGGTGAAGGAGGTTATGCAGAGCATGAAGACCAGCCCGGCGATCCCCGGCAGGGCCGCGCGCAGCACCGGCCATTCGATCAGCCGGAAAGCCGGCCGGGCGCCCATGCCGAGCTGGCTCGCCAGCCGCCACTGGTCGGCGGGAACGATGCCCAGCGCCTCGAGGAAGAGGCGCGTGGCCAGGGGCAGGTTGAAGAAGACATGCGCGACAAGGATGCCGGAGAGGCCGTAGATCCCCGGCCAATCCCCGCCGCCAAGTTCGGCGAAGACGCCGGCAAGATACCCCGCCCGTCCATAGAGCGCCAATATGCCGAGCGCGGCGACGATCGCCGGCAAGGCCAGCGGCACGGTGAACAGCTGCAGGATCAGGCGACGCCCGGGAAAGATCGGATGTCTCGACAAAGCGCGCGCAACCAGCAGCGCCGGCGCGACCGACAGCAGCGTCGACAGAGCCGCCTGCCACAGCGTGAAGCGTGCGACGCGCAAGAGATAACTGTCGAAGGCCGCGGCAGCGCCGGAGAGATCCTGCGCGCCTTCGAGGAGAAGGCCGGCGAAGGCGCCGCCAATAAGGAAGCCGATGGCGGCAAGGGCGATGACGCCAGCGGGGATGCGGGAGTCACGCGCGTGTCGCACGCTGAGCCATTTGAGTTCGAGCTAACGAGCGCCGAGTCCCTTCGCGCCCCCCTCTGTCCTGCCGGACATCTCCCCCTCCAGGGGGGAGATTAGCAACTTCAACGCCGCGCTCGATCCTGCAACGCCGGAGATTGGCGAAGGCCGGCGTGACAGCCAATCTCCCTCCTAGAGGGGGAGATGTCCGGCAGGACAGAGAGGGGGGCCTCGGCGCAAGCATCGCAGCCCTACTTGCTCATCACCGCCAGCCACTCATCCACCCAGGCCTTGCGGTTGGCAGCCACTTCCTGCGGGCTGAACAGCAAGGTCTTGGTCGGCTTGACCAATTTGTCGAAGGCCGGGTTGAGCGGCTTGTCGGTCTTGCCGGCCGGGAACATCCAGTTGGTCTCTGGAATGACGTCCTGGAATTTCGGTCCGGTCATGAAGGCGATGAACTTTTGCGCCAGCGGGTTCTTGGCGCCCGTCGTGGTGATGCCGGCAACCTCGATTTGCAGGTACTCGCCTTCCTCGAAAGAGGCCGCCTGGTAGCGCTCGGTGTTCTCGGCCACCATGTGATAGACCGGCGAGGTGGTGTAGGAGAGCACCATCGGCGCCTCGCCCTTGGTGAACAGGCCATAGGCCTCGCTCCAGCCCGGCGTCACCGTCAGCACCTTCGTCTTGAGCTTTGCCCATGCCTCCGGCGCCTTGTCGCCATAGACGGACTTCACCCACAAGAGCAGGCCTAGGCCGGGCGTCGAGGTGCGCGGATCCTGGATGACGATCTTGTCCGTGCCGGCGCCCTCCACCAGGTCCTTCAGGCTCTTGGGCGGTGTCTTCAGTTTTTGTGTGTCATAGACGACGGCGAAATAGCCATAATCGAAGGGGACAAAAGTGTCGTCGCTCCAGCCGCCAGGCACGTTGATGCCGGAGACTTCGCCATGCGGCGCGAACAGGCCGCTCGCCTTGGCATCCGCCGTCAGGTTGGTGTCGAGGCCGAGCACGATATCGGCCTTGGTGCCGGCGCCTTCCAGCTTGACGCGGTTGAGCAGGGCGACGCCGTCCGCGACCGAGACGAATTCGAGATCGCAGCCGCATTCGGCCTCGAATTCCTTCTTGACGGCCGGGCCGGGCCCCCAGTCGGCGGTGAAGCTCTCATAGGTATAGACGGTGAGCTTGTCCTTTGCCTCTGCAGGCGCGACGCTCGCCAGAAGCGAGACAAGACCGGTTGCGAGAATGAGATTGGACAGCATTGCGCGCATTGGCGCCTCCTTCGTTCGAGTGACAAGGATTGAGGCGCCGGATGGTCCGAAACGTCTAATCCCTCCGCCGGTACAAACCGGATCAGGTTCAGCGGGTTGGCTTGATCGCCTCTCAGCCGGATCACGTCCGGCACCCCGTTAGAGCGTTTCGACAGATAGGCCCCGCCGAAGCGGCGCGCAAGCGGAAGTTTGCCGAGCAGCTAATGTTCGGACGGCAGGCGCGCAACCGAAGCGCGGGCCGTCCGGCTTCCGTTTCGCTTGGAGGGCTGGTAAGGGCCACGGCCATGGGCACATTCACCATCCTGCTTGGCGGCGAGCTTATTCGCACGCCCCGGCTCGAACGCCAGATCGAAGCTTCGCGCATCATCGCCGCCGATGCCGGCATCGGCCATGCCCGCATGCTTGGACTGGTGCCGGAGCTGTGGGTCGGCGATTTCGACTCGGTGCCTGCCAATCTGCCGGATGATCTCGCCGCCGTTCCGCGAAAGGTCTTTCCGGCCGAAAAGGACATGACCGATGGCGAGCTCGCCATAGCGGAAGCGCTCCAACGCGGCGCCACCAGCCTTGTGCTGGCCGGCGCCTTCGGCGGCAAGCGCGCCGACCATGCTTTCCTGCACCTGGCGCTGGCCGTGCGGCTGGCAGAGGCCGGCACCGAGGTCTTGCTGACCAGCGGCGCGCAGGAGGGCGTTCCCATCCTGCCTGGCAAGGCCAGCTTCGACTATGACGACGGCACCTTGTTTTCGGTGCTCGGCTTCTCCGAGCTCGCCGGCCTTACGGTGACTGGCGCGAAATGGCCGCTCGACCGCGTCGAGGTGGCGTTCGGCTCCTCGCTCACTATATCAAACGAGGTCAAAGGGCAGCTTGGCATCGCGCTGGAGCGTGGCCGGGCGCTGCTTCTGGCCCACCCCTATCCTCTTCCAGAAAGCTGACATGGCGCCGCCACTCCTCAATCTCGACGGCATTAAACTGACCTTCGGCGGCACCCTGCTGCTCGACGGCGCGGCGCTCAGCGCATCCGCAGGCGAGAAGATCGCGCTGGTCGGCCGCAACGGCTCCGGCAAGTCGACGCTCCTCAAGATCGCCGCCGGCATGATCGAGCCGCAGGACGGCGAGGTGTTCCGCCAGCCTTCGGCGACCGTCCGCTATCTGCCGCAGATGCCGGATATGGACGGCTTCGCCGACGTGCGTGCCTATGTCGAGGCCGGCCTCGGCCCGGCCGACGATCCGCATCGCGCCACCTATCTGATGGAGCATCTCGGCCTGACCGGCGAGGAGCGTCCGAACGATCTTTCCGGTGGCGAGGCGCGCCGCGCCGCGCTTGCCCGCGTCATGGCGCCGGAGCCCGATATCCTCCTGCTCGACGAGCCGACCAACCATCTCGACCTGTCGGTCATCGAATGGCTGGAAGAGGAACTCGCCCGCACCTCCTCCGCCGTCATCCTGATCTCGCATGACCGCCGCTTCCTCGAGCGCGTCACGCGCGCCACCGTCTGGCTCGATCGCGGCCAGACGCGGCGGCTGGACAAGGGCTTTGCCCATTTCGAGGAATGGCGCGACCAGATGCTGGAAGAAGAAGAGCGCGAGCAGCACAAGCTCGGCCGCCAGATCGTGCGCGAGGAGCACTGGCTGCGCTATGGCGTGACCGCCAGGCGCAAGCGCAACATGCGTCGCCTCGGCGAGTTGCAGACCATGCGCCAGCGCTTCCGCAGCCATCGCGGCGCCGAAGGCACTGCCACCATGGTGGCGAGCGATGCAGCCGAATCCGGCAAGCTGGTGATCGAGGCCAAGGGCATCGACAAGAGCTTTGGCGAGCTCACCGTGGTCAAGGGTTTCTCGACCCGCATCCAGCGCGGCGACCGCGTCGGCCTGGTCGGCCCGAACGGCGCCGGCAAGACGACATTGTTGAAGATGCTGACCGGCGAGCTGGCGCCGGATGCCGGCACCGTGCGGCTCGGCGTCAATCTGGAGATCGCGACGCTCGACCAGAAGCGCGAGGCCGTCGACCCGGCCGAGACGCTGGCGCATTACCTCACCGACGGGCGCGGTGAGAACCTTGTTGTCAATGGCGAGCAGCGCCATGTCGTCTCCTACATGAAGGATTTCCTGTTCAAGCCGGAGCAGGCGCGCACGCCGGTGCGCGAGCTTTCCGGCGGCGAGCGCGCGCGCCTGCTTCTGGCCCGCGTGCTGGCGCGGCCGGCGAATTTGCTGGTGCTCGACGAGCCGACCAACGATCTCGACATGGAGACGCTGGAGTTGCTGCAGGAACTGGTCGCGGGCTTTGCCGGAACCGTGATCCTGGTCAGCCACGACCGCGACTTCCTCGACCGCACCGTCACCAGCGTGATCGCGCCGGACGGCAACGGCCGCTGGATCGAATATGCCGGCGGCTATTCCGACATGCTGGCGCAGCGCGGCGGCTCGAAGCTGGAAGACCGCAAGGCGAGGTCGAAGGCCGAGGCGAGCGAGGCTGGATCGAAAGCCGAACAGGCAGTACCCAAAGGCCCCGCCAAAAAGCTCTCGTTCAAGCAGAAATTCGCATTGGACTCGCTGCCCAAGAAGATCGAGGCGGTGACGGCCTCGATCTCGCGGCTGGAGAACAACATCGCCGACCCGTCCTTCTACGAGCGCGACCCGGCCTCGTTCCAGAAGACCATTGCCGCGCTCGACAAGGAGCGCACGACGCTGGCCGCGCTTGAGGAAGAGTGGCTGGAACTGGAGATGCTACGGGAAGAGATGGAGGGATGAGCAGCTTGCTTGCACGCAGATATGCGCTTATTCTATGCGCATGAAGAGGTAGGCCATGCTCCATTCAACTGCAAAACCGCAACGCAAATCGGTCAACACCTCGATTGATTCCAGATTGATCGAGGAGGCCAAGGCATTGGGCATCAACATGTCCCGCGCTGCCGAGCAAGGGATCGCTAAGGCAATTTCTGCCGAGAAAACGCGTCGCTGGCAGGAAGAGAACAAGGAAGCGCTCGAAAGCTCCAATGAATATGTCAAACGCAACGGTCTGCCTTTAGCCAAGCACCGGCTGTTTTGATGGCCCGTTATGATTTCTATCGGAACGCAGGAAGCGACGGTTATCTCCTTGATGTCCAGTCCGACATACTGGAACACCTCGACACCAACGTCGTCGTTCCGCTTCTGCCGCCCAACATCGCACCGTTGCCGGCGCGCAGGCTAAATCCGATCTTCAGAGTCGACGGCAAAGACCACGTGATGGTCACTCAATTCATTTCGGCTGTAATGGCTTCGGAATTGCGGGCGGCAGAAGGAAACCTTGCCAGGCATCATGACGAGATCGTCGCCGCTCTCGACATGCTTTTTCAGGGATTTTGAGCAGCGGCGCCATTGCGTCGCCGCCGCCGCTCACCCCGACGTCTTCGCCGCCCAGGCCTTCAGCGCCTCGTCGAAAACCTTCTCGCCCGGGATGCCCTTTTCCATGGTGAGCAGCGCGCGGCGCCCGGTCTTGTAGACCACCGGCACGTCGATCCAGTCCTGGCCGCGAAGCAGCGTCAGGTTGGCGTCCTCGTCCGCCTTGGTGTCGTTGAGCGCGACGAGGAAGAAGCCGTCGGCGATCTTGGCCGGAATGCCGATCAGCGGGCTGCCGGCGTCCTGTTCGGAGCTCTTCATGGCGATGCGCAGGATGTTGTCGACGCCGCCGCCGTCAAACCCTTCCGGCGTCAGGAAGATCATCTCGACGATGTGGCTGGCCGGCAGCGTCTGGTCGGTGTTGCGCCGGATCGTCATGCGCAACTGGATATTCTTGCCGGGGATCGTCGCCTCGGCGCGGATCGCCGGTTCGGGCGGCAGATCGCCGCCGGGCGATTCCTGCACCAGCGACCAGACGATGCTGCCGGGCTCGGCCGTGCCCTGCTGCGTGCTGGTGCGCTCCTCATAGAAGATCGCCTTCTGTCCTACCGGCACGATCGCAGTCGTCGGCGCTGGCGCGGGCGGCGTCGTGCCTGCGGCCGGCGGCGTTGCTCCAGCCGCCGGTGGCGTGGTGCCAGCCGCGGGCTGCGTTGCCGCGTCAGCCGCGGGCTGTGTTGTTCCGGCCGCTGGCGGCGTCGGATTGGCGGCGTCGGTCGGAGCCGGCGTTGCGGCAGGCGCCTCGGGCGTTTGCGTGGCCGGAACAGGCGGTGTCGTCACCGGCGCAGCCGGCGGCCGCGAGGTCAGCGCCGCGACGGATTCGCCTTCGCCGATCGTGGCCTGTCCGCCGGCCGGACCGGGATCGGTCTCCTTGCCCTCGGGCGTCAGGCGTTGCGTGAACTTGGCGGTGTCCGCCGGCTCGCTGGCGCTGGGCGCAGCCGGCGCGGCCGCCGTCTCCGTCGCCGGCTTGGCCGGAGCCGGCTTGACCAGCGGCTCGGTCGAGACCGTCTTGCTGCCGCCGCCAAGGCCGAAGAGCGAGCCGAACGCATTCTTGTTCAGCCATATGCCGTAGCCGCCGCCGGCGAGCACCAACAGCGCGATGAGAGCGGCGATCAAGCCGCCATAGCTGCGCTTGCGTTCCTGCCGCTGTGGCCGCAGGCGCTGGAAGGTATCGGCCGCCGGCTGCTCGTCATTGGCAAAGACATCGCCGCCGTCATCGGCATCGTCCATGCCCGTCAGGCCTATATCGTCCTCGCGCGGCGACGGCATCGGCGGCGGCGCCTTCTGCCAGGCTGGTTCGGCCTTTGGCGCGGTCTGCCAGTTCGGCTCCGTCCTTGCCGTGTTCTGCCACGCCGGCTCGGCTTTCACGGGGTTCTGCCGCGCGGGCTCCGCCTTCGGCGCGCTTTGCCAGCTTGGTTCCGTCCTGGCGGGCGCGGGCGCCGGCCTGAACGGTTCGGATTTGAACGGATCCGGCTTGGCAGGCTCAGGCGCCGCCGGCTGGCGGGAATGGCTCGGCTGGTTCTTGTTGCGGTCGATGGAGGAGAAAATATGCTCCAGCTCCGCCAGCGGATCCTCGGCCGGAACGGGTTTGGCATATTCGCGCTCGACGCTGGAGATGGCATCTTCCAGCGAGCGCTTCTGCTTGCTGACGACATCGGGCGCAAGCGGCGGGGAATACTCGGCGAGCTTCTTCGCCAGCACCGCGCGGGCACCGTCGTATATCTGTTTGCGCACCTCGAACGAAGGGTCCACCTTCTTGTCGATCTGCTTTTTCAGAACACTAACGAAATCTGCCATGCGTCAGGTGACCTGCATTCTTTCCCGCCGGCCGCAAATCAGCCGTAGCGCCGGGAAGGGCTGTGAAACTAGTCTTGAAACGGATCGGTCACAAGTATTGTGTCGTCCCGCTCGGGGCTGGTGGAGAGCAGCGCCACCGGGGCGCCGATCAGCTCCTCGATATGGCGGACATATTTGACGGCTTGCGCCGGCAAATCGTTCCAGCTTCTGGCGCCGGCCGTGGTTCCCTTCCAGCCTTCGAGCGTCTCGTAGATGGGCTCGACCCGCGCTTGCGCGCCCTGGCTCGCCGGCAGGTAATCGATCGTCTCGCCATCGAGCCTGTAGCCCGTGCAGACCTTGATCTCGTCCAGCCCGTCGAGCACGTCGAGCTTGGTGAGAGCGATACCCTTGATGCCGTTGACGGCGACGGCCTGGCGCACCAGCACGGCGTCGAACCAGCCGCAGCGGCGCTTGCGGCCGGTGACCACGCCGAACTCATGGCCGCGCGTGCCGAGGAACTCGCCGATCTCGTTCTTCTGCTCGGTCGGGAACGGTCCCTCGCCGACGCGCGTCGTGTAGGCCTTGGTGATGCCGAGCACATAACCGATGACGCCGGGGCCCACGCCCGAGCCGGCAGCCGCCTGCCCGGCCACGGTGTTGGACGAGGTGACGAAGGGATAGGTACCGTGGTCGATGTCGAGCAGCGTGCCCTGCGCGCCCTCGAACAGGATGCGCTCGCCGGCGCGACGCTTGTCGTCGAGCACCTTCCAGACACGGTCCATGTAGGGCAGGATCTCGGCGGCCACCGAGGTCAGCTCCTGCATGATCGCCTCATGCGTCGCTTCCGCATGGCCGAGCCCGCGACGCAGCGCGTTGTGGTGCGTCAGCAGCCTGTCGACCTTCAAGGGAAGTGTTTCCAAATCCGCCAAATCCATCACCCGCACCGCGCGCCGTCCCACCTTGTCCTCATAGGCGGGGCCGATGCCGCGGCGGGTCGTGCCTATCTTGGTTCCGGAATT
Source organism: Mesorhizobium sp. B3-1-8 (assembly GCF_006439495.1). Lineage (NCBI taxonomy): Bacteria > Pseudomonadati > Pseudomonadota > Alphaproteobacteria > Hyphomicrobiales > Phyllobacteriaceae > Mesorhizobium > Mesorhizobium sp. B3-1-8. Next base: position 72,658 of record NZ_VFTK01000024.1, on the reverse strand, counting down.
TGAGGCGGCGTCTTCGCGGAATCCGTCCAGCTCCCGGTGCAGCGACAGGATAAGCGCGGTGTTTTCGGCTATTTTCAGGCGCTCCGGCGTGACCTCCACGCCCTGCTCCTTGAGCTTCTTGGCTTCGGCGACGAAGGCATGCGGATCGAACACCACGCCATTGCCGATGATCGAAAGCTTGCCTTCCCGCACCACGCCCGAGGGCAGCAGCGACAGCTTGTAGACCTTGCCGTCGACGACCAGCGTATGGCCGGCATTGTGGCCGCCCTGGAAGCGCACGACCACATCGGCCCGTTCCGACAGCCAGTCGACGATCTTGCCCTTGCCTTCGTCGCCCCATTGCGAGCCGACGACCACCACATTGGCCATGTTCTTTTCCCTTGAAATGCCGCGCGGGCGGCCTGAAACGACAGGCCTCTATAGCGTCTAGCGCAGGCGGGCGCGACCCTTTCTTTGCCGCCGAAACCATCCTTGGAGCATGACCCCGAACCGAAGGTCAGCGGACCCAAAAAGCGGGAACCGGCTTTCGCAAGTGACCATGCCCCACACAGGAGTTGGATCAAAACGACGCCGCCGGCGAAACGTCAACCTGATCCAGGCACAACAAATTCCGGCTTTCGCATCATTTACTTGCCGCCGCCTCCACTCTAGGCCGGGCTGAATCCTCGAACACCGAGGCCGGAACCTCCATGCACCGAGCCGCCTATCTGTTCCTTCTGTCGACCATGCTCCTGTGGGGCGGCAATTCGGTGGCGGGCAAGCTTGCCGTCGGCCATGTCTCGCCGATGACGCTGGTGTTCCTGCGCTGGGTGATGGCGGTGCTGATCCTGCTGCCCATCGGCTGGCGGACGCTGCGCGAGGATTGGCCTGAAGTGCGCAGGCACTGGAGGTTGCTTGCCGGCCTCGGCGCCTGCGGCTTCACCATCTTCAACGTCATCTTCTACACCGCGCTCAACTACACGACCGCCATCAACGTCTCGATCGAGCAGGCGGCCATCCCGATCGTCATCATCCTTGCCAATTTCGTGCTGTTCAGGCTGCGCGTGCAGCCTCTGCAGGTCGTCGGCGTCGTCCTCACCATCGTCGGCGTCGCGCTGACCGCCAGTCATGGCGACCTCGGCCAGCTCTTGAAGCTCGATCTCAACTTCGGCGACGCCATCATGCTTGTCGCGGTGCTTTGCTACAGCCTCTATTCGGTGGGGCTGCGCCTCAAGCCGGCAATCCGCTGGCAGAGTTTCATGCTGGCGCTGTCGATCGCCGCGCTGCTGATCTCCGTGCCCTTCTTCGTCTGGGAGGTCGCATCTGGCCGCGTCATCGTGCCGGATGCGCGTGGATGGGCGCTCACGCTCTATACGGCGCTTGGCGCCTCGGTCGTCTCGCAGGTCCTCTACATCAAGGGCAACGAATTGATCGGCGCCAACCGCGCCGGCCTGTTCATCAACCTGGTGCCGATCTTCGGCACGCTGCTTTCGGTGCTGATCGTCGGCGAGCAGTTTCAGGCCTATCAGGCTTTCGCGCTGGCGCTTGTCCTCGGCGGCATTGCACTTGCCGAATACAGCGGCAGCCGAGCAGCGCTGCAGGCAGGGTGATGTCTCAAATCATGCGCCAAGCAACCGCCGGGTGACGGCCATATCATAAATTAGCGGCCCGCCTGCTGCTGCAGGCGGGGCATTTCATGTCGGACGATGGATGATCGACTACTCGGCACCGACGTCGAAGCGAAGCCGCTTCGCCGAGTCGATCGACTTATGCGCGCGCACCTGCTCCAGCACTTTTTCCGGGAAGGGCGCGTCGAGATAAAGCAGCGCGATCGCATCGCCGCCCGGCCGGTTGCGGCCGAGCTGGAAGTTGGCGATGTTGACGCCGTTCTCGCCGCACACCGTGCCAAGCAGGCCGATGATGCCGGGCGCGTCGGCATTGGTGGTGTAGAGCATGTGCTGGCCGACCTCGGCGTCGAGATTGATGCCCTTGATCTGGATGAAGCGCGGCTTGCCGTCGGAAAAGCAGGTGCCGGCGATCGAGCGCGTCCTGTGCTCGGTCTTGACGGTGAGCTTGATGTAGCCGTCGAACACGCCCGACTTGTCGCGCTTGACCTCGGCAACGATGATGCCGCGCTCCTTCACCATGATCGGCGCCGACACCATGTTGACGTCGGAGACCTGCGGCCGGATGAGGCCGGCAAGCGCCGCGCTCACCAGCGCGCGCGTGTTCATCGTCGCGGTCGAGCCGTCGAACAGGATCTCGACCTCCTTGATCGGATCCTCGGTGACCTGGCCGACAAAGGCGCCGAGCACTTCGGCGAGCTTGACGAAAGGCTTCAGCCGTGGCGCCTCCTCGGCGCTGATCGAAGGCATGTTGATGGCGTTGGAGACCGCGCCCTTGATCAGGTAGTCGCTCATCTGCTCGGCGACCTGCAGCGCGACATTTTCCTGCGCCTCGGTGGTCGAGGCGCCGAGATGCGGGGTCGCCACGACATTATCCATGCCGAACAGCGCGTTCTGCTCGGCCGGCTCGACCTCGAACACGTCGATGCCGGCGCCCGCCACCTTGCCGCTCTTCAGCGCCGCGACCAGGTCCGCCTCGACGACCAGCCCGCCGCGGGCGCAATTGATGATGCGCACGCCGTCTTTCATCTTGGCGATCGCAGCCGCATCGATGATGTTGCGCGTCTTGTCGGTCAGCGGCGTGTGCAAGGTGATGAAGTCGGCGCGGGCGAAGAGCTCGTCGAGCTCGACCTTCTGGACGCCGAGCTCCTCGGCGCGGCTGTCCGACAGGAACGGGTCGAAGGCGATCACATGCATCTTCAGGCCGACGCCGCGCGTGGCGACGATCGAGCCGATATTACCGCAGCCGATCACGCCCAGCGTCTTGCTGGTGATCTCGACACCCATGAAGCGGTTCTTTTCCCACTTGCCGGAATGGGTCGAGGCATTGGCTTCCGGTATCTGTCGCGCCAGCGCGAAGATCATCGCCACCGCATGCTCGGCCGTGGTGATCGAATTGCCGAAGGGCGTGTTCATCACGATGATGCCCTTACGGCTGGCGGCCGGGATGTCGACATTGTCGACGCCGATACCGGCACGTCCGACGACCTTGAGCCTGCTGGCGGCATTGATCAGTTTCTCGGTGACCTTGGTCGCCGAGCGGATGGCGAGGCCGTCATACTGGCCGATCACCTCAAGCAGCTTTTCCTTGTCCTTGCCGAGGTCGGGCAAGTAGTCGACCTCGATGCCGCGATCCTTGAAGATCTGCACAGCGGTGGTGGAAAGTTTATCCGAAACGAGAACGCGGGGCGCCATCACGGCCTCCTTGAAGGGGATTGGATGTGTCGGAAAATGGTGGCGGCCGGAGGCGCCACGGATTTCAGGCCGCTGCCTTGAGCGACGCCTTTTGCGTGGCGAAGGCCCAGTCGAGCCAGGGCAGCAACGCTTCGAGATCGGCGGTCTCGACGGTGGCGCCGCACCAGATGCGCAGGCCGGGCGGCGCGTCGCGGTAGGAGCCGATGTCGTAGGCGACGCCCTCCTTGTCGAGCGAAGACACGATACCCTTGGCGAAGGCCGCCTGCCCGTCCGCATCGAGCGCCGCCACTTGCGCGTCGGTGAACGAAAGGCACACGGACGTGTTCGAGCGCGTCGCCGGATCGACGGCGAGGTGGCCGAGCCACGCCGACTTGTCGGCGAACCGGTTGAGCACCGCGGCATTGGCGTCCGCGCGGGCAATCAGCGCCTCGAGCCCGCCGATCGACTTCGCCCAGTGGAGCGCGTCGAGATAATCCTCGACGCACAGCATCGACGGCGTGTTGATGGTCTCGCCCTTGAAGATGCCCTCGATCAGCTTGCCGCCCGAGGTCAGGCGGAAGATCTTCGGCAGCGGCCAGGCCGGCTTGTAGGTCTCCAGCCGGGCGACGGCGCGCGGGCTGAGGATCAGCATGCCATGCGCGCCCTCGCCGCCCAGCACCTTCTGCCAGGAAAAGGTGATAACATCGAGCTTTTCGAAATCGAGCCGCTGCGCGAAGGCGGCCGACGTCGCGTCGCAAATGGTCAGGCCCTTGCGGTTCGTAGGAATGAAATCGCCATTCGGCACGCGCACGCCCGAGGTCGTGCCGTTCCAGGTGAAGACGACGTCGCGGTCGAAGTCGATCTGGGTCAGGTCGGGCAGTTCGCCGTAGCCGGCCTCGATCTTGCGCATGTCGGCGAGCTTCAGCTGCTTGACGACATCGGTCACCCAGCCGGAGCCGAAACTTTCCCAGGCGACCATGTCGACGCCGCGCTCGCCGAGCAGCGACCACAGCGCCATCTCGACAGCGCCGGTATCCGACGCCGGCACGATGCCGATGCGGTAGTCCGCGGGAACCTTGAGGATTTCACGCGTCAGCTCGATCGCCTGCTCGAGCTTGCTTTTGCCGATCTTGGCGCGGTGAGAGCGCCCGAGCGCGGCAGCTTTGAGCGCCTCGACCGACCAGCCGGGGCGTTTTGCACAAGGACCTGAAGAGAAATTGGGGTTGGCCGGACGGAGTCCGGGCTTGGTAAGCGTCGTCATCGTGGTCTATCCTTCCAGATAGTGGCCCCTCGTTGGGGAGGGGTGGCCCACGGACGGCGATATGCGCTTAGACCTTCGGCGTCAAGAACAAAGTTTTTGTCGCTGTCAGGATATTCCCTTCGAATGATGCTCGATCCGAAACGAAAACGGCGGGGCCTTCAGGACCCGCCGTCGAAACCTCTGCGCCTACTCCGCTCACCAGAGATCGTAACGCAGCCCAAGCTTGATCTGATGGTTGCTGATCCCCTTGTGGACAGGGAAGGAATTCAGGCTTGCGGCCGTAACATATTCGGCATCGGGCGCGGAGAAATACTGATAGCCAAGATCGATCAGGACATTCTTCGAGACCTGGTAGGCAAGGCCGGCGTTCAATGTGTACGCCAAGGAATATTTCGTTTTGCTGCTGCGCTGAGAGAAGTCGTCGCTTGCGTCACCGTTGTCGGTGAAATAATCCGCCGAAAGGCTGTATTTGCTTTGAACGATGCCGATACCAGCGCCAATATAGGGCGTGACGCCGACATATGTGCCAAGGTCGACATAGCCGTTCAATATGCCTGAGAAGGCATAGTTCTTGAGGCTTCCAGCTCCCACGGTCGCCGTTGCCGGCGCCACCACGGTGGCTGTGTCGTCATAGCTGAAGCTGGCTTTGTTGCCGGGCAGGTATCCGAGGTTGAGATCGGCGCGGAGATAGTCATTGAAATGATACCCGAAGCCGACGCTCGCGAAATAGGCGTCCTCGCTCTCGCTGAAGCTTGCGCTGGCGATCGCTGACGGGAAGGTGAAATCCCCGTTTTTGAAGCTCTTCTGCGGCAGATAGGCGACATCGCCGCGCAGGTACCAGCCCGAGCCGATCTCGACCGGCTGGTAGTCCGGCGCCTGGTCGGCATAGACCGGCGGATCGTAGTCCGCCGCCAGCGCCGGCGTCATCGGCAACAGGATGGTTGCGGCAAGCGCTGACGCGATACGCGATCTGGATATCATGGTCCCCGGCTCCCGAAATTGGCGCCAGCCGCGAACGCGGGCGCCGTTTCAAGGAGCCATTGTTAACCATAGTGGTTAAGTGCGGGTTAAGGATAACAGCCGGTTACCGAATTGATTTTGATTGGATTTTAGCGGGTCATAGGAAAGCGAAGGCCGCCCGGCTGGCGCCGGGCGGCTGACGAATTTCGAGATAATGAAGACGATTACTTGGTGTAGATCGGTTCCGGTTCCGGCTGGTAGGCCACCGGGGCGGCGCAGCCATTGTTGCCGCCGAACTGGTAGCGCAGGCCGCCGCGCACTTCATGGGTATTGATGCCGCGATCGAAGCCCGGTCCGGCGCTGCTCGCATCCCAGTCGAACATGCGCCCGCCCTGGATGTGGGTGAAGCGGTAGCCCGCGTCGAGGATCACCCTGTCGGTCAGGCAGTAGGACGCGCCGGCCATGAGGGCATAGGCGAAGCGCCAGTTGGAAGAGCCGGGATTGGTCTCCGTGGTATTCGGATCATGGACCGTGTCCCACTTGACGTGCGCGCCGCCGATGCCGGCGCCGACATAGGGCGTGACGCCGTGCCAGGTGCCGATATCGACATAGGCATTGGCCAAGAGCAGCAGGGCGCTCATGCTCGACACTTCAGTCGATATCTGGACCGGCGTGGTCGTCAGGTCCGAAGTCTGGCCGTTGAAGTTCGACTTGAACCAGTAGTCCGCGGTCACGTCCGTGCGAAAATAATCGTTGATCTTGTAGCCGACGCCGCCGCCGAGCGAGAAGCCGCCCTTGAGCTTGCCGAAATCGAAGCTCTTGCTGCCGGGCGTGACCGAGCAGTTACAAGGATCGACAGCGTAGGTCATGTAGTCGATGCCGCGCACGGTCGACTTGTGATAGTCGATGTCGCCGCGGATGTACCAGCCGCCGACATCGATCGGCTGCTGTTCGACGACCGGCGGCGGCGCCTCTTCGATTTGCGGTTCGGGGAGGTCGGCCGCGAAGAGCGGTCCGGCCAAGCCCGCGAACAGCGCGGCAAGCAATGCCATTCTTGCTGTTTTGAACATTCTGTCACCCCTAAGAAGCCTCGGGACGACATCGCCCGAAGATGATTGACCTCGGGTGTGGATAATGAATTGCAAAGGTTAAAAGCCGTTTAACCGTACCGATTAACCACGAATCTATACAATTTTAGAGGGAACCCCGTTGTCCGAATGACCCGCTCGGCGACGAAAAAGCCCGCCTGGCGACGGGCTTGAAGACCTTGTTGAAACCCGGCGGCCGGCTTCAGGCGGCGCTGCGGGTTTCCTGCAGGATGCCGACAATATCGTTGACGACCGCTTCGACCAGCTGCGGATCGTCGCCCTCGGCCATGACGCGGATGAGCGGCTCGGTGCCCGAGGGCCGGATGACGAGGCGGCCGGACGTGCCGAGCCGGTTGCGCCCTTCCTCGATCGCCGCCTTGACCGGCGCTTCCTCCAGCGGCTTGCCGCCCGAGATGCGGACATTCTTCAGGAGCTGCGGCACCGGCTCGAACTTCTTCGACAGCTCGCTGACCGGGCGGTTCTGCCGCTTGATGCAGGCCAGCACCTGCAGCGCCGAGACGAGGCCGTCGCCGGTGGTCGAGAAATCGGAAAGCACGATGTGGCCCGACTGCTCGCCGCCGACATTCAAGCCGTGCGCGCGCATATGCTCGACCACGTAGCGGTCGCCGACCTTGGTCCGGTGCAGCTGCAGCTTCATGTCGCCGAGGAAGCGTTCCAGGCCGAGATTGGACATCACGGTGGAGACGACGCCGCCGCCGGCCAACCTTCCGCTCTGGTGCCAGGATTCGGCGATCAGCGCCATGATCTGGTCGCCGTCGACGATCGCGCCGTTCTCGTCGACGATGACGACGCGGTCGGCGTCGCCGTCGAGCGCGATGCCGATGTCGGCGCGCACCTCGTGCACCTTCTTCTGCAGGCCGGCCGGATGGGTCGAGCCGCATTCCTTGTTGATGTTGAAGCCGTTCGGCTCGACATTGATCGCCACCACCTCGGCGCCGAGTTCCCACAGCGCCTCGGGCGCCACCTTGTAGGCTGCGCCGTTCGCGCAGTCGACGACGATCCGCAGGCCCGAAAGCGACATCGAGCGCGGCAGCGTGCGCTTGGCGAATTCGATATAGCGATCATGCACGCCGTCGACGCGCTTGGCCCGGCCGAGCCCGTCGGAATCGGCGAGCGCCAGCTCGATGTCCTTGTCGAGCATGCCTTCGATGCGCTCCTCGATCTCGTCGGAGAGCTTGTATCCGTCGGGACCGAAGAGCTTGATGCCGTTGTCGTAGTAAGGATTGTGCGAGGCCGAGATCATCACGCCGATGTCGGCGCGCAATGAGCGCACCAGCATCGCGACCGCGGGCGTCGGTATGGGACCGAGCAGGAACACGTCCATGCCGGCGGCGCACAGGCCCGCCACCATCGCGTTCTCGATCATGTAGCCGGAAAGCCGCGTGTCCTTGCCGAGCACGACGCGATGACGATGATTGCCGCGCTGGAAGGAGAGCCCGGCGGCCATGCCGACGCGCATGGCGACCTCGGCCGTCATCGGAAATTTGTTGGCGCGTCCGCGGATACCGTCGGTGCCGAAATACTGACCTGCCATGTGCCTTACAGTCCCCGTCGGTTCTTCAGCCGCCCGTATTGCCACAATTGGGGCCGCATCCGATCATCAAATTTCGTGATTATATATTACCAATCCTTAGAAAAACATTGTCGCGGGCGGCGCAAGTGATTCGGCAGCCTATCACCACCTTTGACTTGGCGGCGCTACACCTGCCCGTGCGAGGCTCTTCGGCGCCCTATCCACCGGCAAAGCTTGACTGGCGGCGAACCGGCAAGCAATTCATCACCTTATCGGGAGCAACACACTTTGTGACGGTGCCCATGCCGGAAGCATCTGGCGCAACCGGACATTGAGAGTTATTGATTTTGGCATAGGGACACTTATTGGCGGCAGCAAGGGAGAAAACGCCATGCTTATTCATAGACTTGCAGCTTTGACGGGTATCACCGTCGCAACCTTGTTCTTGGCGGCGCCGGCCAACGCGCTGACCATGGCCGAGTGCAGCACCAAGTATAACGCGGCCAAGGATGCGGGAACGCTCGCTGGCCAGACCTGGAACCAGTACCGCAAGGCGCAGTGCGGCAGCGACGCTTCCGCCGCCACCGACACCAAGGCGGCGACAGACGCCAAGGCGGCGACCGATACGAAGGCCGCCGACACCAAGCCCGCCAAGAAGACGAAGGCGGCCGCCGCCGCTACCGACGACGCCGCCAAGGGCCTGAGCTCCAAGGAATGCAGCGCCAAATACCAGGCTGCGAAATCCGCCGGCACGCTGAACGGCATGAAGTGGAACGACTTCCGCAAGGCCGAGTGCGGCGCCGGCGCAACCGCCGCGGCGGCAACCGCGCCCGCCAAGACGGCCAAGACCTCGACCGCGGCTGCCGACGGCGGCAAGGGCCTGAGCATGGCCGAATGCAGCACCAAGTACCAGGCTGCGAAAACGGCGAACACGCTCAAGGGCATGAAGTGGAACGACTTCCGCAAGGCCGAGTGTGGCGCGGGCGCCGACGATGACGACACCGTGCCGGCTCCGACGGAAGCCACCTACACCAACGAGCCGGCGAAACCGTCCGTCGCCGCGCCGAAGGGCGTCAGCTTCCCGAAGGCGATTTCGCCGAAATTCGCCACCGAGACCCCGGCCAAGGGCCGCATGCATACCTGCCTCGAGCAGTACTACGCCAACAAGGATGCCAACACGCTGAACGGCCTGAAGTGGATCCAGAAGGGCGGCGGCTTCTACAGCCTGTGCAATGCCAAGCTGAAGAGCTGATCGCTTAGTCTCTTCCAGAGAAGGCCCGCGCATCGCAAGATGCGCGGGCCTTTTTGTTGGGTGGCTAACAAAGGTCATACCCACGCTACAAGGAGGCTCGCCGTCGGCTACGCATCGAAGCAAAATTCTCAACCGTTGCAACGCCTTAGCATCACGGCATGGATTCCAGGGTCTGCGCGCGTCGCTCCGCTCCTTGCCCCGCCCTAGAATGACGACCGCAAAGTAGCGATCCTTCGCCCCCTCTGCCGGACATCTCCTCCACAAAGGGGGAGATTGGCTGTCGCGCCGGGTTTCGCCAATTTACCAGCCGCGCCAGCTAAACCTTTGGCGCTCCCAAAACCAAAACGCCGCGGTTTGATCCGCGGCGTTTGTTTGTATCGTCTACCGAACCTCAGCCCTGCGGCTGCGGTTCCATGCCGCCTTCGGGCTCCGGGCCCTTCTTGCGGCGACCGCCGGTGCCGGCCTTCGGCACGGCCGAGCCGCGGCTGGGCGGGGTGTCGTCGCCGAGGTCGCGGGCGGGCTTGTTGCCGGCGATCAGCTGCTTGATCTCGTCGCCCGACAGCGTCTCGTATTCGAGCAGCCCTTCGGCGAGCGCGATCCATTCCTTCTTCTTCTTGGTCAGGATGGTCTTCGCGGTCGAATAGGCGTCGTCGATCAGCCGGCGCACTTCGGCGTCGATGATCTGGGCAGTCTCTTCCGAGATGTTCTGCGTGCGCGCCACCGAATGGCCGAGGAAGACCTCTTCCTGATTGTCGCCATAGGCGACGTGGCCGAGCTTGTCGGAGAAGCCCCAGCGCGTGACCATGGCGCGTGCCAGCTTGGTCGCCTGCTCGATGTCGGAGGAGGCGCCGGAGGTGATGTTCTCCTTGCCGAACTTGAACTCCTCGGCGACGCGGCCGCCCATCATGATGGCGAGCCGCGAGACCATGTATTTGTAGCTCATCGAATAGCGGTCGCCTTCCGGCAGCTGCATGACCATGCCGAGCGCGCGGCCACGCGGGATGATCGTCGCCTTGTGCAGCGGATCGGCGGACGGCACGTTGAGCGCCAGGATCGCGTGGCCGGCCTCGTGATAGGCGGTGAGCTCCTTCTCGGCCTGCGTCATGGCCGACGAGCGGCGCTCGGCGCCCATCATGATCTTGTCCTTGGCGTCCTCAAACTCGGCCATGGTGACGAGCCGCTTGTTGCGGCGCGCCGCCATCAGCGCGGATTCGTTGACGAGGTTCATCAAATCGGCGCCGGAAAAGCCCGGCGTGCCGCGCGCAACCACCTTGAGGTCGACATTGGGCGCCAGCGGCACGTTGCGTACATGCACCTTGAGGATCTTCTCGCGTCCGACGATGTCGGGGTTCGGCACCACGACCTGGCGGTCGAAACGGCCTGGCCTCAGCAGCGCCGGGTCGAGCACGTCGGGCCGGTTGGTGGCGGCGATAAGGATGATGCTTTCGTTGGATTCGAAACCGTCCATCTCGACCAGCAGCTGGTTCAGCGTCTGCTCGCGCTCGTCATTGCCGCCACCGAGGCCGGCGCCGCGATGGCGGCCGACGGCATCGATTTCGTCGATGAAGATGATGCAGGGCGCGTTCTTCTTGGCCTGGTCGAACATGTCGCGCACACGCGATGCGCCGACACCGACGAACATCTCGACGAAGTCCGAGCCGGAAATGGTGAAGAACGGCACGTTGGCTTCGCCGGCGACGGAGCGGGCGAGCAGCGTCTTGCCGGTGCCGGGCGGTCCGACCAAGAGCACGCCGCGCGGGATCTTGCCGCCGAGGCGCTGGAATTTCTGCGGATCGCGCAGGAATTCGACGATCTCTTCGAGGTCTTCCTTGGCCTCGTCGACGCCGGCGACGTCCTGGAAGGTGACGCGGCCATGCGCCTCGGTCAAAAGCTTGGCCTTCGACTTGCCGAAGCCCATGGCGCGGCCGGAGCCCGATTGCATCTGCCGCATGAAGAATATCCATACGCCGAGGATCAGGATCATCGGCAGCCACGAGATCAGATAGCCGAACAGCGAATTGGAGCCGTCGGTTTCGGGCTTGGCGGTGATGGTGACGTTCTTGTCCTGCAGCCTGGAGACCAGCGACGGGTCGCCGGGCGAGTAGGTCTGGAAGCCATTGGCGTTGTCCGTGTAGTTGCCGAAGATGCGGGCGCCGGCGATGGTCACGCTCTTGACCCGGCCGGACGCGACATCCTGCAGGAACTGCGAATAGGCGATATCCGTCGTGGCACCGCGCGTCTGGGGCGTCTGGAAAAGATTGAACAGGGCGATGAGCAGGACCGCTATGATCGCCCAGAGCGCGAGGTTGCGATAATTCGGATTCATCTATTGTCCCGTTGGGGTCCCGCGTACGGACCCGCGATGATGGAGAAGCTTGGGCCTAACATAGGGAGAGCGCCTCCCCTTGCCAAGCAGAACAGCACGTATCGGTTAAGCTTTCGCCCACCCTCGGCCGCCATCATGGCCGTGGAATGGCGGCGCCGGCGGCGGCAGCGCGCCGACAAGGGCCGCGACGGCGGCGCCGGGCGCGAGATCGAAGGACGGCAGGAAGCGGGCGAAAGGGGCTACCACTGGGACCATCGAGATCGCCCGCGGGCCGGCATCGCCGCCAGTGAAATCAAGGCGTTCGTCTCCGGACCACAGCGCGGGCTCCGCGGCAAGCGCGGCGCGCGAAAGGCTTGGTGGAATATCCTCGCTCAAAGGCGCTTTCCTGGCAGCGGCGGACCCCAGCGGCGCGATCACCAAGCCGCCCGGCCCGTCTTTCAAAGTGATGCGTCGCCGGTTGTCCCAAAGCTGGTTATCCGACGGCGGCAGGGCAGCGGGCAGGTTGCGGTTCTCGCGGCGCAGGAAAATGCCGGTTCGGCGCGCGTCGACCACCGTCCGCGACAATGTGGCGCAAAGCGGAGCCGACCGCAGGCGGAAAAGCAGCGCGGCGCAGCGCGCCTCGTCGGCGAGGAACGACATGCCGCCGACAGCGGCCAACAGGATGCGCAGCGCATAGAGGGCGGCTTGGCTATCCTCATGCTCGGTAAACTCGCGGTCGAGGCGGATGAGGCCCGGAACCGGCCTGTCGGCAAACGCGTCGATGAGCACGGCGGCGCGGCGGCCGATGTCGTGGCGCTCGAGAGCCGCCTGCTGCGACCGTGCCAACGCTTCCGCGATCCGCCGTTCGCCATCACCCTGCCCGAGCTTTGCCCGCACGCGCGGCCGCTCGAATCGGATATCGACATTGGTAGGGTCCTCGATCCAGCCGATGTCGCGAGCCCGCAGCATCTCGCGCAACACCCCGCGACTGGTGCCTAGCAGCGGCCGGACGATCCATGTCCGCCAGTCGTGCAGCGTGGCGGGCGCCATGCCGGCCAGGCCCCGGCCTTCCTCGTCGCGGGCCTGCCGCATCAGCACCGTCTCGGCCTGGTCGTCGGCGGTATGGCCGGTCAGGATCAGCTTGATGCCTTCGGCGCCGGCCGCTTCGGCAAGCAGCCTGTAGCGCGCCTCGCGCGCGGCGGCCGGCAGACCGGTCGCCGGCTTGTCGCCGCGCCAGGGAAGAATGCGATGCGCGATGCCGCGCTCGGCGCAGAAACGGGCAACCTGCCGCGCCTCGACGGCCGAGCCTGGCCTTAGGCCATGATCGACGGTCACCGCGAGCAGCCTGGCGCCCGATGCGGTCCGATCGAAGTAATCCTTGAGGAGAATAAGCAGGGCGGTCGAGTCGCTGCCGCCGGACACGGCCGCAACGGCGCCGGTCGAAAGATCTAGGTCGGAGAAAAGGCAGTCCGAAAGGTCAGGTTTGGTATCGGCCGTCAGCACGCCGCCAGGGCCTTTTCCTGCTTGATGCGTTCCTTGAGCGCGCCGGAAACGTCGGGATAGCGCTTGCCGATCTCGCTGAAGGTGGCGCAGGCCACGTCGTTCTGCTTCAGGCCGACCAGCGAAACGCCGAGCTTGAGCAGCATGTCGGGCGCCTTCTTGGCCCTCGGGTATTCCTTGCTGGCGGCGAGGAATATCTCGGCCGCGTCACGGTATTTCTGCTGGCCGAGCAGCGACTCGCCCAGCCAGTAATGCGCATCCGCCGCCTTGGCGTCCTTGGGGAAGCGCGAAATATGATCGCGAAAACCCTGCTCGGCGGTCGGGTAATCGCCCGACAGGATGAACTGGTAGGAGTTGCGGTAGAGCTCGTCGGGATCGTTGGTCGACGGCAGCGCGGCAACTTGCGTGTCGCCGGCCTTGTTCTTCTTGGCCGGCGTCTCGGCGGAAGGAGCGCTTGCGGTGGCCGCCGGGGCTTCCGCCGGCGCGCCTGCCTGCGAACCGGTCTCGGCATTGACCACATTGCCGTTCTTGTCGACGGTGATGGTGCCGAAATTCTTCGGCGGCGCGCCGGTGATCAGCTTGCCGGGATCGCCGGTCTGCGATTCCACGATGACGTCGCCGACGCTTTTGCCGCCGCTGTCTTGCCCGCCGGTGTCGGCCGGCGCCTGCGTCGCCGGAGCCTGGGCGACGCTGTTGTCGGTTCCGGCGTCGCCGGTGCCGGATTGACCGGTGCCCGCATCGCCGAGATTGGTGTTGCCGTCGTTGCTGCCCCGGTCCTGGGGCGCGGCTTCCGATTTCTTCTGCCCGGCCGGCTTGGCGCCTCCTTGCGAACCGCCCTCGAGCTGCTGGAAACGGAACTCATTGTCTTCCTGCTGCTTGCGCATCTGTTCCTGCATCTGCAGGATCTGGAAATTGAGCTCCTCGATCTTGCCGTTCATCTGGCGAAGCTGGTCCTCCAGGCCAGTCATGCCAGCGCCGCCATCCTGCTGCGCGATCTGCGCCTGTTCCGGCTTCTTCTTGTCGCCGAAGATGCCAAGCGTCGGCAGACGGAAGGTGAACCCGCTGTCGGAGGCCCGCCCGGCACTGTCGGCCGAGGCGGCAAGGCTTGGGAGGCTTGATACGAGCAGCAGCGCAAGCGTGCCGCTCAGGACCGTTCTGAAATGCATTCTGTCTCTCGCGGTGGGTGTTGGCCTGATGCGCCTTTCCAAATCAAACAGTGGGAGAAAGCGCCCTCGCGCTCATAGCAGGACGCGAGACTTCGGCCAAATTTTGTTTCAATCCGTTGCAAATGAAAAAGGCGGCCCTGAGGCCGCCTTTCATTTTGGGATGTTGTATTTTTGTCGCCTGGGACGCCTGGCGCCCTTGGCGAAAATCGATCAGGAGCCGGCGCCGGAAAGCGTGGTGACGGCGCGGCGGTTCTGCGACCAGCAGGAGATGTCGTCGCAGACCGCGACCGGACGCTCCTTGCCGTAGGAGATCGTCTTCAAGCGGCCGGCGGAGACGCCCTTGGAGACCAGAAAGTCGCGCGTGGCGGCGGCGCGGCGGGCGCCCAGCGCCAGATTGTACTCACGCGTGCCGCGCTCGTCGGCATGGCCTTCGATGACGATCGCGTACTGGCGGTACTGGTTGAGCCACTGCGCCTGGCGGGCCAGCGTGGTCTGCGCATCGGCGCGGATCGACGAGGAATCGGTATCGAAGAAGATGCGGTCGCCGATGTTGACGGTGAAGTCCTGCGCGGAACCTGGCGTAGCGGCGCCGGCACCGTTGAGGCCGAGATCGGCCGCGCTGTTCGGGGTCTTCTTCGAGGCGCAACCGGTAATGGCGAGAGCCGCCACCAGCGCGATCATGGCCGGATTTCGGGTAAGTGCTGCGATACGGCCCATGCCGCCTCTCCTTCGCATTCGAGTGATTTCGTTGATCACCCAGTAACCACGTTTGGGTTAACCGGCATTCAAGAAACACGGTTAATGTTTGGTTTCGAGCCGCCGTCCGCGACTGCTTGGCCCCACGCTTTCCAAGGGGCGACATTGCGCGCGGACCCTAGGCGGAAATGCGGCCAAAACATGAAAAAAGAGGGAATTGGGGAACTGGAGAATTGAAGAACTGGAGAAACAGGTCACTTCAGCGACCCTCTGAGATTCACCAGCATTCCGTAGATCTGGTTGTAGGATCGCAGCCACTCGTCAAACTGGGCCTTCGAAATGTGCCCGAGGTCGAAGACGTAGGAGATCCATGTCTCGACTTCGCTGGCGCGTCCAACGTAGCGTTCCTGCTTCTTCAGTTCTCCAGTTCCCCGCCCCTCACTCCAAAAGCGGCGACCACGCCGGGTCCGACGCATAGTTCGCGGTCGGAATCTGCTGTTCGTTGCGGCCGGTGAGATCGACCGAGACCAGCTTGGGACCGCCGGCGGTGTCGCGGAAGAACATCAGCACGCGACCATTCGGCGCCCAGGTCGGACCCTCCTGCTGGAAGCCGGAGGACAGGATGCGCTCACCCGAGCCGTCGGTCTTCATGACGCCGATCTGGAACTCGCCGCCGCTCTGCTTGGTGAAGGCGATGAGGTCGCCGCGCGGCGACCAGACGGGCGTCGAATAGACGCCGTCGCCGAAGGAGATGCGATGCGGATTGGAGCCGTCCGCGCCCATGACATAGATCTGCGAACGGCCGCTGCCGCCGCCGCGGTCGGAGGTGAAGACGATCTGCGAGCCGTCCGGCGAATAGGAAGGAGAAGTGTCGATCGCGGTCGAATCGGTGAGCCGCGTCGTCGAACGGCTCCTCAGATCCATGGCGAAGATGTTGGAATTGCCGTCATCGCGCAGCAGGCTCATGATCACCTTCTGGCCGTCGGGCGAAAAGCGCGGCGCGAACGTCATGCCGGGGAAGTTGCCCACCAGCTCGCGCTGTCCAGTCTCGATCTGCAGCAGATAGACCTTCGGCTGCCCGCTTTCATAGGACATGTAGGTGATTTCCTGCCGGTTCGGCGAGAAGCGCGGCGTCAGAACGATCGCGCGGCCGTCCGACAGGTAGCGCACATTGGCACCGTCCTGGTCCATGATGGCGAGCCGCTTCTTGCGGGCGTTCTTGGCGCCGGACTCGTCGACGAAGACGACGCGGGTATCGAAATAACCCTTTTCGCCGGTGATCTTCTCATAGATCGCATCGGCGATGATGTGCGCGACACGGCGTTGGTTGGCGTCGTTGGCGAAAAACTGCTCGCCGGCCAACTGCTGGTTGCCGAAAATATCCCACAGCCGGTACTGGGCGCGAATGCGGCCATCCGCCTCCTTGCTCACGCTGCCGGTCACCAGCGCCTGCGCATTGATGACCTTCCAGTCGTCGAAACGAGGCTGGGCATCCGGATTCGTGATCTTTTCGACAAAGGCGGCCTTGTCGATCGGCGCGAACAGTCCTGACCGCTTCAGGTCGGCTGCGACGATCTCCGATATCTGCGGTCCAAGCCCTCCCTGAAAGTCAGGGATGGCGATCGGCATCGGCTCGACATTGCCTTTGTTGACGTTGAGCTCGAGGGTTGCTCGGGCAGGCAAGGTGACCGCAGCATTTATGCCCATCGCCATCGCGGCGACCATCAGGAGCGGCTTGAGGATGGATTGCATGTCTTCTCGCTTCTCTTGCTGATTTCTCGGACGCTCAGGCTAAAGACCGAGCATCGCTCTCGGGTCGAAGTTGACGCGAACGTCGGACCATATGTCTTGCTTCCCGGCGGGAACCTGCAGTCCCGCGACATCGCATTTCTGCACGGCGCGAACCGCGCTGGCGTCGAACTGAGGGTTGCCGCTGGACTTCTCAACGGTCGGGCGGCCCTCCAGCTTGCCGGAGGCATTCAGGTTGAAACGGATGACCACGGTGAAGTTCTCGGAACCTTCGAGGCCCACCGGAAGGGTCCAGCAACCACCGAGTTGATCCTCCAACGCCCCCTGCTCCGACTTGGAGAGCTTCTGGCCCTGGTCCTTTTCGCCGCCGAGCGAGGCCTGCTGGGTCGAGCGCTTGGCGCCGCCGCCGGACGGCTTCTGCTTATCGAGCAGGGCCGTTATCTCGTCGGCATTGAACTGCTTCTCGTCTGACTTCGGCTTCGAGGAAGCCTCCTTGACCGGCTTTTCCGCATCCTTGCGATCCGGCGCCTTGGCGCTCTCGGCCTGGGCCGGCTGCGGCTTCGGCCGCGCTACCGGCGCTGGCGCGGAATCCGGAAGCTTTGCCTCTTCCGTCGGCTGATCCTGCGAGATCGCCTCTGCGACGGCGTCGGGCTTGACCTCTTCCTTTTGGATGGCCGCGGTCTTGTCCGGCTGCGGCGCGGGCGTCGGTTCCTTGGCCGGCGTCGGCTTCGGTTCCGTCTGCTTGACCGGCTCGGGCTTGACTTCCTCCTTCGGCGTCGGCGTCGGGGCTACCTCGGTCGCCGGGGTCGGCTTCGGCTTCTCCTGCGGCTTCGGCACATCCTCGACCGCGGGCTTCTCGGTCGGCGTCGGCGCGGGCGGCGGCGCCGCTGTCTTCTCGACCGGCTTCGGCTTGGCTTCGTCCGTCACCGGCTTGTCGGTATCGACGGTGTTCTCGCCGACCTTCTGGGCGTCGGGCACGATATCGGGACGCTTGGTCGGCAGCGGCGCCGGCTTGTCATGCATGACCGCCTTCTTGTCGCCCTGCAGCGTCTGTGCCACGGCTTCCATCGGCACGATGTCGACCGCCACCGACTCCACGTCGCTGGCAGGCATGGCCGGCGGCGACGACAGCGTGAACAGCCCGAAGGCCAGCGCCACCGCATGCAATATCACCGAAGAGGTGAGGCCGGTCCGCATTTGGCGTCTACTGATCCTGTTCCTGCAGCGACACCAGGCCGATATTCTTGTAGCCGGCCGCCGAAATGCGAGCCATGACCTTCATCGCCGTGCCATAGTCGGTCGACTTGTCGCCGCGGATGAAGATGCGCTCGTCATAGCCGGTCTTGGAAATCGCCTGCAGCTTGGCCACCAGTTCCTCGATCGGAATCTCGGTCTCCTGCAGGAAAATCTTGCCCGCGGCGTCGATCGAAACGGTGATCGGCTGGGTGTCGACATTCATCGCCTTGGCCTGCGTGTCCGGCAGGTCGATCGGAACCCCGACGGTGAGCAGCGGCGCCGCGACCATGAAGATGATCAACAGCACCAGCATCACGTCGACCATCGGCGTGACGTTGATTTCGGATATCAGGGCATGGTGACGGCCACGCCGCCTATGGCCGCGCCCGCCTCGCCCCATGCCACCTGCGCCTGCAGACATCCCCATGATCGCTCCTCAGGTCTTCTGCGCTACTTTTTCATCGATTTGGCGCGAGAGTATGGCGGAGAACTCGTCCGCGAACCCTTCCATGCGCACGCCGAGTTTGTTCGCGTCCGATGACAGCTTGTTGTAGGCGATGACCGCGGGAATGGCCGCGAGCAGGCCGATCGCGGTCGCCAGCAGAGCCTCGGCGATACCCGGCGCCACCACCGAGAGGCTGGTGTTCTTCGAGGCGGCGATCGCCTGGAACGACGTCATGATGCCGATGACGGTGCCGAACAGCCCGATGAAGGGTGCGGCCGAGCCGGTGGTGGCGAGGAAGCCGAGGCGACCCTCCAGCTTCTCCATTTCACGCGTCAGCGCCAGGTCCATCGCCTTGTCGATGCGGGTCTGCAGCGCCAGCGCCGATTTCGCGCCCTTTTCGAAACTCTTCTTCCATTCGCGCATGGCAGCGACGAAGATCGCGCCCATGCCGGTGGTCTTGCGGTCGGCCAGCGTCCGATAGAGTTCTTCAAGCGATTGCCCGGACCAGAAGATCTGCTCGAAGCGGTTCAGTGCCAACTTCATCCGGCCATAGGCGACGAGCTTGTCGATGATGATGGCCCAGGTCCAGATCGAGGCGCAGAGCAGGCCGATCATGACCAGCTTGACCACCCAGCCGGCCTGCATGAACAGCGCCCAGATCGATAAATGCGCTGCCGGATCGGCGAGTGCGATGTTTTCCATGACTTAAGTCCTTAAGATTATCCGGGCATCGCTGGCGGCTGGCCCATGGCATCCCTTTGGTCCGATCGCGCGAAGCGTGAAGCTTGCGGGCTACGCCCCGAATGCACCGTTTCGCGGCCTTTTCGAGGCAAATATTGGTGAAAGGAAGGCGCACGAATTGCGCCAATCTTCGCCAATTCCTTCATGAACCGTTATGGTTAAGGATGGGTTAGGACGTAAGGCGCGGCGCATTGCCGCGCATGGCTGCAGCCGTCCGGCCACAGGAGCCGTCTGGTTACTGGCTTCGAGATTGTGCCGGCAAGCTAAGAGTCAGGACTTGGCCTTTGGCATAAAGGCGGCGACCCACTCCTTCGGGAAACGCTTTGGCCGGCCGCTTTCGCCGACGATCGCCGCTTCGACCCTGGCCTCGACCAGCACATCGCCGGCGCGCTTCAATTGCTGGCCCATGAAGATGCGGGCGCCGGAAATGTCGTCTGTGCGGGTGTCGATGGTCAGGATATCGTCCATGCGCGCCGGGGAACGGAAGTCGATCTCCATGCGCCGGACCACCCAGACGATGCGCTCGCCATGCTTGCCGTCCAGGAGTTCGGTGTGGTGGACGCCGGTCAGCCGCAGATAGTCGGAGCGACCGCGTTCGAGGAATTCGAGATAGCGCGCATGATAGACGACGCCGGAGAAATCGGTGTCGGCATAGTAGACCCGGGCCATCAGCCGATGGCCGAAATCCGTCAGCGCGCCGGAAAGCCCGGCGCTCAGCGCCGCCGATTCACCATGATCGTCCATCGCGCTTTCCTTTTCAGGCCCGAACAGGCACCTAAAGCCCTCGGACTTCAGGCACTTTCTATGCGTATCGTTATCCCAAAACCGCTGCACACTTTTGGGCGACACGCACTGTTTTCGCGCGGAAACGGGATGGCATTGTTGGGCACGATGATCAAGACCTTGATGGCGGCGCTGCTTGCGTTTGCCGCTTTGGCGTTGCCCGCCGGAGCGGCGACGTTCTCGATGAAACGCGGCCTCAATCTCGACCAGTGGGTGACCTGGCCGACCGAGGACAGATGGGGCGACCGCCAGGCGATCCTGCCCTATCCGGAATGGCGCAGATTCCTCAACGAGGATGACCTCAAGGCACTCAAGGATGCAGGCTTCGACTTCCTGCGCATGCCGGTCGATTCCGCGCCCTTTCTCTCGGACCAGACCGCGGCCCTTCGCGACGACCTCTATGGCAGCGTGCTGGACTCGGCGCGCATGGTCAACCGCGCCGGCCTCAAGGTGATCGTCGACCTGCATCTGATCCCCGCCGGCGG
The DNA here is from genome assembly GCF_006439495.1 of Mesorhizobium sp. B3-1-8. Taxonomy (NCBI): domain Bacteria; kingdom Pseudomonadati; phylum Pseudomonadota; class Alphaproteobacteria; order Hyphomicrobiales; family Phyllobacteriaceae; genus Mesorhizobium; species Mesorhizobium sp. B3-1-8. The sequence goes on along the minus strand of NZ_VFTK01000024.1, from coordinate 52,179 downwards.
CAATCGCAAGATCGGCATGAGCGACGTCATGCACGATCCGGCCGTCTTCGATGCCTATACCGAGCTGGTGCGCAAGATGGCGCGGACGCTGGCTAAGGAGGATCCGAAGCTTGTCGCGCTGGAATTGATGAACGAGCCGCTGGTCGATTGCGACGCGAGCGGCACCAATCTTTGGCCCGACCTGCAGAAGCGCTTGTTCGCCGCCGCGCGCGCCGCCGCCACCCGGCTCACCCTGGTGCTGAGCGGCGGCTGCTATTCGAACGCGGAATCGCTGGCCAAAATCGATCCCAGGACGATCGCCGATGACAACGTCATCTGGACCTTCCATTCCTACGATCCGTTTCTTCTGACGCATCAGGGCGCAAGCTGGGCCGGCGACTTCATCCCCTATGTCAGCGGCCTGCCTTACCCGCTGACGGCCGTTCCGAAGGCGCAGTTGGACATGGCGCTGGACACGATCCGCGACCGGATCAAGGCCGAGGCGCCCTGGGCGCGGCGGAGCGGCCTCCTCGCCTATCTCGACGAGCAGGTGGCGACGATGGACAGCCCCGAAAAGCTGCTTGGCGTGATGGACGCGCCGTTCGCGACGGTCGACGCCTGGGCGAAGGCAAACGGCGTCAAGCCGCAGGATATCACGCTCGGCGAATTCGGCATGATCCGCCAGGAATACGGCAACGGCTTCGTCATGCCGGCCGCCTACCGCGCGGCCTATGTGCGCGACATGATTGCCCGCGCCGAGGCGCACGGCTTTTCCTGGTCGGTCTGGAGCTATGGCGGCGCCTTCGGCATCGTCGACGCGTTCGACGGCGAGAAGGCGGAGCCGGACGTGATGAACGCCATCCGAGCGCTTCGGTAAGCTGAGCTGCGCTGAAGCGGATTCAGGCGACGCGCTTTAAGCCTTTGTTTTCATGCATACCGCTGCACACTTTTGCGCGACATGCATTAGCCGAGATCGATCTGCAGGATCTCCGGCCGCACCCCGAAACGTATCGGCGCGATGCTGAAGCCCAGTCCGCCCGAGACAATCAGGTTGCGATCGTTCTCGACGACATGGCCGTAGGCGTAACGGTTGCCGTAGGCGGAAGGCACCACCGGCGAATAGCCGAACAGCCGCACCTGTCCGCCATGCGTGTGACCGGACAGCGTCAGCGAAACTCTCCAGGGCACTTTCGGAAAAATATCCGGCTCATGCGCGAGCAGGATGATGGGAGCAGTGTCGCCAACCTTGGCCAGCGTGCCGGGAAGGTCGTCGAGACCGGTGAGCCCCCTGCGGCCCTTGGCCTTGTCCGGCAACAGGGCGATCTGGTCGGCCAGGCCGGCTATCCAGAAGCCCTGCCCGTCCTTTTCCAGGCGTACGACGTCGTTCTCCAGCACCGGAATGCCGACGGCCTCCAGCGCCTTTCGCGAAATGGTCGGCCCTGCCCCGGCCGCTTGCGCCGAGCGATCATCCCACCAGTCGTGATTGCCGAGGATAGACCACACGCCGAGCGGCGCCTTGAGCCCGGCCAGCGCGGGCGCCCATTCCGACGCGTTTACCCAGCCGGTCACCAGCCGGGTCCCGGCGGGGTAGTCGCCAAGCATGACGATGACGTCCGGCTGCAGCGCATTGGCCTCTTCGGCAAGTGCTGCGATCCGTTCCGGCGTCATCCAGGGCCGGCAGGCATGGATGTCGGCCAGGGCCACGACGCGTAACTTGAGTCCGGCCGGCCAGTGCGGCGGCGTCAGCGTGTAGCGCTTCACATGGGTCAGCAGCATCGGCTCGATGCCGACGGCATAAGCGCCAAGCGACACCAGGCTGAAGGCCGAGCCGCCGACAAGGCGCAGGAAACCACGTCTGGTGATCATGGATCGGCCCAAGCCCCTTGGGAATTCTATCAGGAAGCTGCCTTAAAGGGGGCAATTACGCCCTCAGCTAGGCCGAGGCGAGCAGATTCTGCGCAGACGGGCCGTTACGCGGCCAAACGGCGAACAAATATGCGTTACTCTTCCTGAAACAGGCTGATCTGCTGCTGGACGATATCCTTCGGCGGGTCGAGCCCGAGATGGCGCCAGGCATTGGCGGTCAGAACGCGGCCGCGCGGCGTGCGCTGGATGAAGCCCTGCTGGATCAGATAGGGCTCGATGATGTCCTCGATCGCGTCGCGCGGCTCGGAGAGCCCGGCCGCGATCGTCTCGATGCCGACCGGTCCGCCGCCGAAATTGCGCGCGATCATCGACAGATAGCGGCGGTCGAGCGCGTCGAGGCCAAGCGCGTCGACCTCCAGCCTTGTCAGCGCCTCGTCGGCGATCTTCCTGTCGACATGGCCGTCCCCCGCGACGCTAGCGAAATCGCGCACCCGGCGCAGCAGCCGGCCGGCGATGCGCGGCGTGCCGCGCGCGCGGCGCGCGATCTCCAGCGCGCCATCGTCGCCAAGCGGCATCGACAGGATGCGGGCACCGCGCCGCACGATCTGCTCCAGCTCCTCGACCGTATAGAAATTGAGCCGGACGGGAATGCCGAAACGATCGCGCAGCGGATTGGTCAGGAGCCCAAGCCGGGTCGTCGCCGCGACCAGCGTGAAACGGGCAAGGTCGATCTTGACCGAGCGCGCCGCCGGCCCCTCGCCGATGATCAGGTCGAGCTGGAAATCCTCCATCGCCGGATAGAGGATTTCCTCGACCGCCGGATTGAGCCGATGGATCTCGTCGATGAAGAGCACGTCGCGCTCCTCCAGATTGGTGAGCAGCGCCGCCAGATCGCCCGCCTTGGCGATAACCGGACCCGAGGTCGAGCGGAAATTGACGCCGAGCTCGCGCGCCATGATCTGCGCCAGCGTCGTCTTGCCGAGCCCCGGCGGACCGACGAACAGCACATGGTCGAGCGCCTCGCCGCGGCCCTTGGCGGCATCGACGAAGACCTTGAGATTGGCGCGCACCGCCGCCTGGCCGACGAACTCGTCGAGCGACTGCGGCCGCAAGGTCTGGTCGGCATCCTCACCGCGCTTGTCGGGGGCAATGAGGCGGGGCGAAAGGCTCATGCCGCCTTCCTTGCATAGGACCGACAACGGAACAAGCGCCGCCTCACCGCGCCAGTTCCTTAAGGCCGAAGCGGATCAGCTTGGACGCATCCGCGCCCTCGCCAGCCGATTTCAGCGCTGCCGCAACCGCGTTCGCCGCGATGTCGCGCGAATAGCCGAGATTGACCAGCGCCGAGACCGCGTCGGTGATCGGTGCCGCCGCGACGCCTTCGCCGAGCTCCTGCTTGAGGCCGATCGTGCCGCTGGCCGCGCCCGCATAGGCAGGCGCCTTGGTGCGCAATTCGGTGACGATGCGCTCCGCCACTTTCTTGCCGACGCCTGGCGCTCTGGAGACCATGGCGATGTCGCGCAGCGCGATCGCATTGGCGAGCTCGGCCGGCGCCAGCGTCGACAGCACCGCCAGCGCCACCTTGGCGCCGACGCCCTGCACATTGTTCATCAAAAGCCGGAACCACTCGCGCTCCAGCGCCGACTGAAAGCCGTAGAGCCGGATCATGTCCTCGCGCACATAGGTCTCGATGAACAGCACCACCGCCTCGCCCGGCGACGGCAGCGACGCCAGCGTGCGCGCCGAGCAATGCGCGACATAGCCGACGCCGTGCACGTCGACGAGGCAGGAGTCCTCGTCGATCTCGTCCAGCGTGCCCTTGAGCTTGCCGATCATGATTGTCCCCTCACGCCAGTGCTGCCATCCGGTAGGCGACGCTTTGGCGGTGATGCGCATGGCAGATGGCGATGGCCAAAGCGTCGGCAGCGTCGTCGGTGTCGAAGATCGCCTTCGGCATCAGCACCTTGACCATCATATGGATTTGCTTCTTCTCGCCGTGGCCGACGCCGATAACCGCCTTCTTGATGGCATTGGGGGCATATTCGGCGACCACCAGCCCGGCACGCGCCGGCACCAGCATGGCAATACCGCGCGCCTGGCCGAGCTTCAGCGTCGCCGTGGCATCCTTGTTGACGAAAGTCTGCTCGACCGCTGCCTCATGCGGCATGGCTTGGTCCAGCACCTCGGCCAAACCGTCATGCAGCTGGCAGAGCCTTGTCGCCAACGACTCCTTTTCGTCGGACCGCACCGTGCCGGACGCGACGAAGCGCAGCGAATTGCCCACGCTGTCGATGATACCCCAACCGGTGCGCCTCAGCCCCGGATCGATACCGATGATGCGAATCGCTTCCCCCATGCGCCAAGTCTAGCCGTGGCGGCAAGCGATGCCAGCAAAATGTGAACAAACCAGAAACAATCGCGATCTTAAGAACGCATTCGAAATCCCATCAAGCTGGCGTTCACGGGCTGGCAGACCCGAAATCCGGACCTAATTTAGTTCGTCAGGCGACGGATGGTTTTCGATAGCCGCGTGAGAAATGCCGGCCTCGACGACGCGACCATCTTCCATGCCAGGACTGCATTTCCCATGCGCCGCGGCAGGAGCCCGATGCAGAGGAACCAGGCTGCCAGCGCAGCCCGCCGCCGCCAGGATGCGTTCATTTCCAGACTGGCGGCGGCGCCCGCTTTTGCCAGTCCCAGCCGGGAGTCGGTCGCGACCGGATGCCGGGGCTCGTCGACGCAAAGCGAGGCCAGTCGCTCTTCCAGATGAACCGGATCGCGAAGGCCGGCATCCGGCGGTACGGTCAGACCGATCTCGGCCGCCCGGTCGGACAAGGCTTCAAGGCGCCGGAAGTCATGCGCCACGCGCCAGCGCGCCCGCTCGGCAAGCTTTTCGGCAAAGACCGAATGGTTGGAGCCGTGGATGCGGTAGGCGCCAAGGCAGGCGTCGATGGATTTCACCTCCCCGTGCAGCGGCGCAAGCGTTGCGAGATAGCCATCGGCGCCTTGCCGGAAATCGCTTTCGGGCATGGGCATTATCGGGTCCAGCGCCTCACGGTCGAACGCCAGCCCGCTCGTCACCGTCGTACGGTAGCGCCCCTTGCGTAACAATTCCGGGACGACATTGCCCGAGTCGAACGGCTGTTCCGGGGGTGGAAAGACATCCTTGATATGTTGGTCCTCGTCGACGAGATGCAATCTGAATTGCGCCTGGGCGACATCCGCGTCCCACTCGTCCAGGACCTCGGAGACGGCGTTCGGATAGAGATAATCGTCGGCGTCGAGGAAAAGAACGATCTCCCCGGTGCTCGCCTCGAACCCCGTATTGAACGCAGCGGCATGTCCGCCATTCCTGCGCCTGAGGCACGAGCGGATCTTGTCGCCGTAGGATTCGATGACGGCCACCGACGCGTCCGTCGATGCGTCGTCGACGACCACGACCTCGACATTTCGGTGGTCCTGCTCCAACGCGCTGTCGATGGCGCGTCCAAGAAACTGTTCGTAGTTGTAATTGGGGATGATGATCGATACCGGGATGCGGTCCAATGGCGAATGCACGGGATCAAGCCTCGCAATCTGCTTTGGTCACAGTGACGGTGATTTTCTTGCAAAACCGGCTCGGGTCGACCCGGCTGCGGCGAACGGCTCCAACTAGGGGCCCATCGCTTCGAGACAAGGGCGATATTTCTCGCAAAGGCCGGCATGACCTTCGATGCAACGACGGTTGCCGCAGTATCGAAAAGCAGTCGGGCGTCGCAGGCGTTCGACTTGCGGCCACGATCGCGGCTTGCCAGATCGCGCCTCGATTGAACGATGTGGGTTCCCGCTTCCAGCGCGCCGCTATCGCGGCGTTTGTTGCAAACGCGGTTTCAGCCGCGCGCGAAAGCCGTATTCAAGAGACTGATCTGGTCGGAAACCGGGTTGGCCCGCCGGCTGGGGGCGTGCGTCTCGTTGATGACGCCGCCATAGATTTCCTCGTCCATGCGCCGCACCAGCGCCTGAAGGCGCAGCGAGCGCGTCACGAGGTCCAGAAAATCCTTGGGCAGCTCTTTCCAGCCGAGCGCCTCGTCATGCGCGGAGGCGGTGTCGAGCCGCACCTTGGATTTCTCCGAGGCCACCTGGTCGCGCGTCATCTCGCCGGAATTCGCCGCTCGCTGCAAAAGCAGCCACGAGGCGACCTGCATGAGCCTTGTGGTCAGCCGCATCGACTCGGCCGCATAGAGCGTCGCCGCCGTGCGCGACAATTTCTTGGCTTCGAGCCTGCCCTTGCCATCGAGATATTCGGCGGCCTGCTCGACCAGCCCCATGCCTTCCTGGTAGAGCGGCTTGAAGGATTGGGAGAAAACCCGGCGCTCCGCCAATTTGATGGTTTTCGCGCTGCCCTTCGAAGGCTCGTTCATCGATACGCCCCTGCACTGCCGTCGGCCGATTCGGCAATCCTTGCCGACGCGGCCCGCACCCTAAATGACTGAGGCTTGAAAATGCGCTTCGATGCCCATGAAGGCAAGCGCATGTTTAACAAACGGTTAACGCAGGCCTCGTTCCAGCCATCCGCAAGCGGATGGCACCGGCTTGCCGCCCGCGGACAAAAAAAGAGCCGCGGATAAGGCGGCTCTCAGGAGTTTAACAGGGAGGCGTCAAACAAAGTGGCTCCAACCACTCGGTAAGAATCCAGCAAAACTGGATGCGCATAGTAAACGCCCGTAAAGCTTAATGAACCCTTAACGCGGCGACGATTTTTTAAGCGACGCGCTTTTCTGTGCCGGAACAGGACAGCCGGCCTCGCCGCGCGGGATCGCCCGAAAACCGGATTTCGGATGCAGTCATCGCGGCCTTCGAAACATCTTGGCTGCCGCCGCGGCATCGTTCCGAAACACGCGCCACGCAAAAGCCTGCTCCTCTGAAGCGGCGCGCGGATCCGCGCCGCTCGAAATCATGCGGGATATCCGGGAGCAGATCATGGATTGGTATTCGATCGTCAAATTCCTTCACATCGTTTCGGCCGTTTTGTGGGTCGGCGGCGGCTTCGTGCTGTTCCTGCTCGGCGTGCTGGCCGAGCGTGCCGGCAACATCGAGGACAAGCTGCAGGCTATGCGCGCCAGCGGGCAGCTCGGCGGCAAGTTCTTCGCGCCGATGTCGATGCTGACGCTGGTCTTTGGCCTCATCATGTGCGGCTTCTGGGTCGGCTTTACCGACCTGTGGATCGCCATCGGCCTCGTCGGCTATGCCACGACCTTCTCGATCGGCATGCTCGTCTTCAAGCCGACCGGCGAGCGCATGGGTGTCATGATCGCCGAGCAGGGCGTGACGCCGGCCGTTCTTGCCATCGGCCAGCGCATGATGAACTGGGCGCGCCTCGATTATGCGGTGATGCTGGTGATCATCGCCGACATGGTGCTGAAGCCCACTTTGCACGACATCGGCATTCTTGCCGGCATGGTCATGGTGGTTGCGCTGGGCGCCGCGCTCGCCTTCGGCGGTAGCCGCCAGATGGTGCCGAGCGCCGCCTGAATCCTTGTGGTGAGGTGGCCTGATAGCCACCTCACCACAAGCCGGCGATACCATCCCACAGCAACTTGACGGCGACCACCGCGACGGTGGCGTAGGTGAACGGGTAGAAGATTTCCGGCCGCATGCGGTGCACCAGCCACGCCCCGGCGATGGTGGAAAGCGGCGCCAGCGGCATCAGCACCGCTGACGCTGTAAGGTTGGTGGTGTCGAACTGGCCGAGCGCGAAATAGGGGATGAGCTTCAGCGCGTTGGTGGCGGCAAAGAAGATCGCCGCCGTGCCCGACAGCACTTTCGGGTCGAGCCGGATCGGCAGTGCATAGACCTGGAAGGGCGGGCCGCCGACATGGGCGACGAAGCTGGTGAAACCGGCGACCGTGCCCCAGAAGGCGGCGGCAATGCGGTTCGGTTCCGCCGCATGGTCGGCACCATGGCGGAACTGCAGATAAATCCAGCGCAGCACGAACACCAACGCGACCGCGCCGACGATCAGCCGCACCATCTCCTCGGTGACCAAAGCCGCTGTCAGCCAGCCGAGCCCGATGCCGATGACGGCGCCAGGCATCATGTCGACCAGCATCTTGCGGTCGTAGACACCCCACCAGGTCCACACGGAAACCACATCCATCAGGCACAGGATCGGCAGCAGGATGGCGGCCGCCTGAACCGGCGGGATGGTCAGCGCCATCAGCGGCACGCCGACGAAACCGACGGCGCCGCCGAAGCCGCCTTTCGACAGGCCGACAAGGATCACCGCCGGAATGGCGGCGGCATAGAACCACGGGTCGCTGAGCAGGCCTGACATCGGCAAGGGAAGGTTGGAGAAGGCGGGAATTCAGCCATAGCGCAGAACAGCGCCGCCCGGATAGTCATTAATGCCTGCATCCGCTATTGCCGGCCCGATATCGACGACCTGCCGCACGGCCAAGTTCGTCATTCGGCCGGCTCGCTGTCTCGAGGTATGGAAATGAGCGCCATCAGCATTCGCAAGGCGCGCGAAGCGGACATTGCTGCGATCGTCGCGATGCTTGCCGACGACGCGCTCGGCAGGCCCGCGAAGACGCCGGCCTGCCGCTGTCGCGGGCCTATCTGGACGCCTTCGCGGCGATAGACGGCGATCCGAACCAGTTCCTCGCGGTGATGACCGACGGCGACGATGTCATCGGCACGCTGCAGATCACCTTTATCGCCGGACTGTCGCTGCGCGGTGCCCGGCGCGGCCTGATCGAGGCGGTGCGCGTCGCGGCGGAGCGGCGCGGCGAGGGCTTGGGACAGCGCCTCTTCGAATGGGCGATCGACAAATGCCGCGAGCCCGGCTGCCGCGTCGTCCAGCTGACGACCAACAAGAGCCGGCTCGACGCGCATCGCTTCTATGAGCGCCTTGGCTTCAAGGCCAGTCATATCGGCTATAAGCTGGAGCTTTAGCGCGGCTCAGCGTTTCACGGAAGCGCCGGCCCCTCTAGCCTTTCGTATAGTCAGGCCCAAAACGCGTCGGCAGGCCGTCGGCGAGTTTCAACCAAGGGAGCTTTTCCTCGAAAGCGACATGTAGCGTAGGCACAAATTTTTCCGGCTCCGCCATCGCCGCCGCAAAGAAATGCATGACACCAGACATGTTCTTTGAGCGGAAGGAAAGCGGCGAGCCACAGTGATCGCAAAATGTTCTTTCCACGCCGGGAGAAGAGTTGAATACCTTCGGTGGCTTGCCCAGCCATCGCCATTGGCCGTCCAGTACGCCAATGTAGGCGGTCATCGGCGCAGAACATTGCCGCCGACAACTTTCACAATGACAAACCACGCAGGCCTGTGCCGAGCCATCGACTTCAAAGGCAACAGCGCCACATAAGCAATGGCCACGCATGCGAAACCTCCTTGAGGCAGCGAGCACAGCTTAGTGCCGGGGGCGTGCGGGAGTCGCCAAGGAATGCGCCGAACTTGCGCCTGATCCCGACATCCGGCGCTGGCGAATATGGCCGCGTGCGCAAGGCGTTAGCTTCAAGCTGAGTTCATCACCGCCGTGCCTGGACCAGCAGGAACATCGGCCGCTCGAGTTCTTCGGCCAGTTCCGGCCGGGCGGCGATCTGCGCGTCCGACGGGCAAAATTCCTCGACATGCCCGATGCTGAATCCGGCCTGGATCAGCAAATTGAGCGTGGTGCCGATGGTGCGGTGGTGCTTGACCACGCCCTTGGTGAACCAGTCTGTGGCGCGCGGTCCCTCGACCAGATACCGGTCGACCGGCCATGTCTTCCTGCCCGCGGCATCGACGGACCAGCCCGGGTTGGTCGGCGCCATGTAGATCGGATGTTCCGTCGAGAAGACGAAGGTTCCGCCGGGAACCAGGGCCTGGTGGACGGTCGCGAACAAGCCCGCGGCATCGCCGACATAATGCAAGGCAAGCGAGCTGTAGGCGAGGTCGAAACGGGCTTTTGGCAGACTGAACTCGTCGAGGTCGGCACGCCGATAGGTGACGGCATCGTCGGAGCCGGCGGCGCGTGCCCGCGCAAGCATCTTTTCCGACAGGTCGAGGCCGAGGACTTCGCTCGCGCCATGCGAGCGCGCCCAGCGGCAGAACCAGCCGAACCCGCAACCGAGATCGACGATGCTCAAGCCGTGGACGTCGGGCAACATGGCGCGCACCGCCGGCCATTCGGGCGCGCCGTCCAGGCCCTCGACCGAGCGGCCGAGACGGCTATAGCCGTCGAAGAAATCCGGACGGTCGTAGATGTTTTGCGCCATGTGCCTTTCCTGCTTTTTGCCTGCATATCTAGCGGACCTCCCCTCGGCTTCCAACGCCATCCTCGGAACCCGAATGGGCGACGCAAGCCACAGCCGTGGTTAAGCATTTTGGCCCTGGCGCCGCGCGGCTGCTGTTCAAGCCGCCCCCTTTGCTCTATGCCGCAATGCAACCATCTTCGCCCGGCATAGGCGAAACCGGGATCGAAGGCCAATGAACGATTTAACTCCGCCCAACCGCTGCCGCATCGTGCTGATCGCGCCGCCGCTCGTGCCTGCCGAGCAGATCTGCGCGGCGTTCGAGGGGGGTGACGTCGCCTCGCTGATCCTGCCCGACAACGGCATGGACGACGCCTCCTTCCAGGCCTTCGCCGAAAGGATAGTGCCGATCGCTCAAAGTGCCGGCGTCGCCGTCATCATCGCCGGCGACAGCCGCGTCGCCGGGCGCGTCCAGGCCGACGGCATCCATGTCGAAGTGAAGTCGGCGGAACTGGCCGAGACGATCGAGCGCCTGGCCGGCAAGATGATGGTCGGCGTCGGCGGCGCCAAGACGCGCGACGAGGCGCTGGAGCTCGGCGAGGGGCGGCCCGACTATATGTTCTTCGGCCGTTTCGGCTATGACAACAAGCCGGAGCCGCATCACCGCAACCTCACCCTCGGCAAATGGTGGGCGGAGATGATTTCGATCCCCTGCATCGTCATGGCCGGCTCCGAGCTTGCTTCCGTCGAGACGGTGGCCGCGACCGGCGCCGAGTTCGTGGCGCTGTCCAGCGCCGTCTTTGCCGACGGGCGTGACCCGCGGGCGGCGATCGCCGCCGCCAACGCCCTGCTCGATGAAACCGCGCCGCGTTTCGAGGACTGACATGCGCCTGCGTGTCCTTTCTCTGGTTGTCCTGGCCGGCTTGTTTGCGCAGGCGGCGACGGCGGCTGAGACCATCCCGCTGCCACAGCAGCGGCCGGATGCCGGCACTCCGGACTCCGGCACACCGAATACGGTCACGCCCAACACAGGCACACCGGATGCAAGCAGGTTCGGCACCGCCACGCACATCGACAAGCCGATCCAAAACACCTTGCCGCAACCGGCCACCATGACGCCGCCATCGGCCGACACCGTCAATCCCGACCGCTTCGGCGCCAAGCAGCCGGACGCCGCCTACGGCGCCTTCCAGCGCGGGCTGTACAAGACCGCCTACAACCTCGCCATGGACCGGGCCAAGAACGGCGATCCGGCGGCCGAGACGCTGGTGGCCGAAATCCTGTCGCGCGGACTGGGCGTACCGCTCAATCCGGCCGAGGCCGGCAAATGGTATGCGCTGGCCGCCGAACAGGGCGTGCCGGAGGCACAGTTCCAATATGCACTGATGCTGCTCGACGGCCGTTATGTGAAGAAGGACGAAAAGGGCGCCTTCGCGCTGATGCAGGCCTCGGCCGAGGCCGGCAACCGGCTTGCGCAGTTCAATTTCGCCCAGTTGCTCGTCCAGCAGGATCCGGGCGATGACGGCCTGGTGAAGGCCGCCGTATATTACGAGCGCGCCGCCGCCACCGGCCTTGCCGATGCGCAATATGCGATGGCGCAACTCTACGCCAACGGCGTCGGCGGCAAGCCGCATGACGACGCCCAGGCGCGTCTTCTGCTGGCGCAAGCCGCGAGGCAGAACTACGACACCGCGCAGATCGACCTCGCCGCCTGGATGATCGAGGGACGCGGCGGCGGGCGCGACCTGAAATCGGGCTTTGCCTGGATGAAGCGGGCGGCGGAGGGCGGCAATGTCGCCGCCCAGAACCGCCTCGCCAAGCTCTATATGGGCGGCATCGGCACCGATCCGGACCTGATCCTTGCCGGCGCCTGGTACATCGTCGCCCGCCGCGCCGGCCTGATCGACCCGCGGATGGACGATTTCCTGCAGGGCCTCGATGACGACCAGACCAAGCAGGCGCTGCAAAAGGCAAATCGCCTGCGTTGACGCATGGCGCCACGGAGCCCTGTCCGGGCTCGCTTGGGTCCCCTCCCTTGCCTCCCTCCCTTGCTACTGCGTGCAATTTGTGGTCTTGGAGGCGCCAAAGCGCGACCCGCGCCAGAAAAATCTCATTCCGGATCAGTTCATCATGGCCAAGATCAGTGGCAACGAAATCCGTCCCGGCTATGTCATCGAGCACGATGATGGGCTGTGGGTGGCGGTCAAGACCAACACCGTCAAGCCTGGCAAGGGCGGCGCCTACAATCAGGTCGAGCTGAAGAACCTGATCAACGGCACCAAGCTCAACGAGCGCTTCCGCTCGGCCGAGACCGTCGAGCAGATCCGGCTCGATCTGAAGGATTTTTCGTTCCTCTACGAGCAGGGCGACGCCCTGGTCTTCATGGATACCGAAAGCTACGAGCAGCTCGAACTGGCCAAGGACTTCGTTGGCGAGCGCGCCGCCTTCCTGCAGGACGGCATGATGGTGACGGTGCAGCTTTACGAGGAGCGGCCGATCGGCATTTCGCTGCCCGACCAGGTAACGCTGACCATCACTGAGGCCGACCCGGTGGTTAGGGGCCAGACGGCCGCCTCCTCCTACAAGCCGGCGGTGCTGGAGAACGGCATCCGCGTGCTGGTGCCGCCCTTCATCTCGGCCGGCGAGCGCATCATCGTCGACACCAACGAAATCACCTACATGCGCCGCGCGGATTAACGGCAAAAAAGCAGGAAGAAAAAATGGCGCGTTCCGCTCTCCTCAACGTCATGGTCCAGGCCGCGATGAAGGCCGGCCGCTCGCTGTCGCGCGACTTCGGCGAGGTGCAGAACCTGCAGGTCTCGATGAAAGGCCCGGGCGACTATGTCAGCCAGGCCGACCGCAAGGCCGAAGAGATCGTCTTCGCCGAGCTTTCCAAGGCGCGGCCGGGCTATGCGTTCCTGATGGAGGAACGCGGCGCGGTCGAAGGCGAGGACGCCCAGCACCGCTGGATCGTCGACCCGCTCGACGGCACCACCAACTTCCTGCACGGCATTCCGGTCTTTTCGGTGTCGATCGCGCTCGAGCGCCAGGGCCAGATCGTCGCCGGCGTCGTCTACAATCCGGCGATGGACGAACTCTACACGGCCGAGCGCGGCGGCGGCGCCTTCATGAACGACCGTCGGCTGCGCGTTGCCGGGCGCTCCAAGCTGACCGACGCGGTGATCGGCTGCGGCGTGCCGCATCTCGGCCGTGGCCAGCACGGCAATTTCCTGATCGAGCTGCGCAACGTCATGGCCGAAGTCTCCGGCGTACGCCGCCTTGGCTCCGCCGCGCTCGATCTCGCCTATGTCGCGGCCGGCCGCATGGACGGCTTCTGGGAAACCGGCCTGTCGTCCTGGGACATCGCCGCGGGCATCCTTCTGGTGCGCGAAGCCGGCGGCTTCGTCTCCGATATGGATGGCGGACAGGACATGCTGGACAGCGGCGAGGTCGTCGCCGGCAATGAGGTCATCCAGCGCGCGCTTCTCAAGACCGTGAAGAAGCCGCTGTCGTCGCGCTGAGAGGCGGGGCGCGCGAAGCGCCCTTACTGCGAAAGTCGGAATCGATTTTCGGGAAGGATCGTGTGCAAATCAAAGTGCTGCCGTGTCCTTTGCGCGTCGAAAGGACGCGCCGCTCCGCAGTCGCAAAACCGCAACCGAAACTTGAAATACTGGTCCGCGACTGCCCAGATCAAGGGACAGCAGGACCATTTATGAACGATGTGCGGCCAGATACCCAGCTTGACATCCCCTTTGTGGGGCGCTGGCATTATTCGCGCGCCGAGATAATCGCCGACGGCATCGTGCATGCAGTGGGCATCGTGCTGGCGATCGCTGCCGGCTCGACTTTCCTGGCGCTTGCCGCTTTTCATTCCGGTCCAGGCGAATATATCGCAGCCGTCTTTTACGTGGTGTCGCTGCTCACCGTGCTGTCGGTTTCGCTCACTTACAATCTGTGGCCGGTCTCGTGGCCGGCGAAATGGATCCTGCGCCGCTTCGATCACGCCGCGATCTATCTCCTGATCGCCGCCACCTACACGCCCTTCCTCGCCCAACTCCACAACACGCCGCTGGCGCTGCCCATGATCGTCGTCGTGTGGATCGCGGCAGCGGCCGGCATCGCCATCAAGATGTTCCTGCCCGGGCGCTACGACCGGCTGGCCATCGTCTTCTATCTCGCCATCGGCTGGAGCGGCGTGGTACTCGCCGGGCCGCTGGTCGAGACGCTGCCGACGACCTCGGTCGCGCTGCTCGTAGCCGGCGGCATCGTCTATTCCTGCGGCGTCGTCTTCTTCGCCTGGAAGGGCCTGCGCTTCCACAATGCCGTCTGGCACGGCTTCGTCGTCACCGGCGCCGGCCTGCATTTGGCCGCCATGGTCGACTGCCTGGTGGTCAACCGGTTCTAGGCCTGTGGCGCCGGCCTATCGGGCCATATTGCCAAGCGCCATTCAATTTGGTCACAATTCCGTTTAGAGTCGCGGCAATTCTGCGGCGGTGGCATCGGAAACGGGGCACGGATGGCTTTTCTCAGATCCTTCGGCAGGCGATCGGACGTCCTGGTCTATGATCCGCACAAGCTGTCGAGCCCGCAGGTCTTCCTGCTCACCATGGTGATCTTCCTGATCATCGTCGCTTTCATCGCCGCCATCCTCACCCGCCAGATCTCGACCGCCTTCTCCTCTAATCCGGGCCTCAACGGACTGATCGTTGGCGTGCTTGTGGTGGGCATCCTGCTCGCTTTTGCCCAGGTCGGGCGGCTGTTCCGCGAGGTGCGCTGGGTCAATTCCTTCCGCGCCGGCTCCGAAACCACCGAGCCGGTGCTTTTGGCGCCGATGAAGGCGATGATCGGCCGCTCGTCGACGATCGCGTTTTCGACCTCCTCGATGCGCACGATGCTGGATTCCATCGCCACCCGCCTCGACGAGAGCCGCGACACCTCGCGCTATCTGGTCGGCCTGCTTGTGTTTCTCGGCCTGCTCGGCACCTTCTGGGGCCTGCTCAACACCATCGCCTCGATCCGCGAGACGATCGAGGCGCTGGACCCGGGCACCGGCGACGCCGCCGCCGTGCTCGACGCGCTGAAGCAAGGCCTGTCGGCGCCGCTCGCCGGCATGGGCACCGCGTTCTCGTCCTCGCTGTTCGGCCTTTCCGGCTCGCTTGTGCTCGGCTTCCTCGACCTGCAGGCCGGCCGCGCCCAGACCCGCTTCTATACCGAGCTCGAAAACTGGCTGTCTTCGGTCACCGATCTGTCATCGGACATCGTCGTGTCCGAGACGTCGAAAACAGCCGAATCCTCCGAGGACATCCGCCTGCTGTCGGAGCGGCTGCGCAGCCTGCAGGAGAATGGCGGCGGCTCCAATCCGCGCGTCGCCACCGCCATGGCCAATCTTGCCGACGGCATCTCGGGGCTGGTGAAGAACATGCGCTCCGAGCAGCAGATCATGCGCGACTGGGTCGAAGCCCAGTCCGACGAGCAGAAGGCCATGCGCAACACGCTGGAAAAAATCGCCGACGCGCTGAAGAAGCAAGGGGTTCACTGACGTGGCACTGGCAAGACGGCGCGCCGACCGCCGCATCGACTACTGGCCGGGCTTCGTCGATGCCTTGTCGACGCTGCTCTTGGCGATCATGTTCCTGCTCACCGTCTTCGTGCTGGCGCAGTTCCTGCTCAGCCGCGAGATCTCCGGCAAGGACACGGTGCTCAACCGCCTCAACTCGCAAATCAACGAGCTGACCCAGCTGCTCGCGCTGGAACGCACGAACAGCCAGGACAAGGAGGATTCGCTCGCCAACCTGCAGGCATCGCTGTCGGCGGCGCAGGCTGAAAAGAGCCGCCTCGAGCAATTGCTGGCGCAGGGCGCCGGCGCCGGCGACGCGGCCAGCAAGCGCGCCGACCAGCTGTCCGGCGAACTCGGCAACCAGCGCCAGATCAGCCAGCAGGCGCTGAGCCAGGTCGAGATCCTCAACCAGCAGATCGCCGCTCTTCGCAAGCAGATCGGCGCGCTGGAAGACGCGCTCAACGTCTCCGAGCAGCGCGACCGCGTCTCCAACACCAAGATCGCCGATCTGGGCCGCCGCCTGAACGTCGCGCTGGCGCAGCGCGTCCAGGAACTCAACCGCTACCGTTCCGATTTCTTCGGCCGGCTGCGCGAGATCCTCGCCGACCGCGAGAACATCCGCATTGTCGGCGACCGCTTCGTCTTCCAGTCGGAGGTGCTGTTTCCGACCGGCTCCGACGTGATCAACGACGCCGGCAAGGTCGAGATGAAGAAGCTCGCCGACGCCATCATCGAATTGCAGAAGGAAATCCCGCCCGAGATCAGCTGGGTGCTGCGCGTCGACGGCCACACCGACAACCAGCCGCTCTCCGGCACCGGCCGCTACCGCGACAACTGGGAATTGTCGACCGCGCGCGCGACGTCCGTCGTGAAGTTCCTGATCGAGAACGGCGTGCCGGCCAACCGGCTGGTGGCCGCCGGCTTCGGCGAATTCCAGCCGCTCGACCCGGCCGACACCGACGAGGCGCGCAGCAAGAACCGCCGCATTGAACTGAAGCTCACCGAACGGTGATTTGAAGCATGTCTCCCCAAAGCGGGAACCGGTTTCGGGACAAAGACATGCGTAGAATCAAAACCCTAAAGCGTACGGAGCGGATCTGAAAGATCGCGACGCGCTTTAGGATCACGCAAAGTCACGGGAAGTTGTTTGTCGGCTGAATACTTAGCGCGCCAAGTTCCGGCGGCAAGGCCTGAAAACATTATCTTTTTTTAATTACACATCGCGAATCGACGCACCTAACTTGCCGCGCAGGGCCGGGGTCCCGCCGGCGATGCCTCCCATCGCGACGCGACGGAACCGGACGGCCCGGAAGGTCGGAAGGCGACGCGGCGCGGCCGCTCCCTTCCTGGTAGAAGGATGCGCCGCCATGCGCGCTTCAACATCTCTCAAGACTGCAATCCTCGCTGCGGTTCTGATCGCGGCCCCGCTCGCCGGCGCCTATGCGGCCGGGCACCACAAGGGACTTCTCGATGCGACCCCTCCAGCCAATTTCATCGGCCCGCGTGTGACCAGCCTGATCGATCAGATCCAGGGCGTGGATCAGGGCATCACCGATGCCCGGCAGGCAAACAACATTTCGGCTTCGGAAGCGCACCGACTGCACATGCGCGCCGCGCATATCAGCCAGGCCGCGGAGCATGTCGCGGCCTCGGATCACGGCAGGATACCGTCCGCGCAATATCATGAGATGCTGCGGCGCCTCGACAATGTCGACCAGAGGCTGATGAACGACACCGGCAGCGGCTTCATGGTGGGCGACGGCGACGGCGGCGGCAATTACCCGAACGGCTGAAGCGGTTCGCCATTTCAAGGAGATGGCCGGCACACAGGAAGGGACCAACTGGCGCCCGCGGGACCTGGCCCCGAGGGCGTCCTTTTTGGATCGCGTCCTGCTTCGATTACACGCCGAGCCAAAGCGCGATGATGGCGAGCACCGCCGGCACAGTCTGGATGAAGAGTGTCTTGCGGCCGACCGTCGCCGCGCCGTAGAGGCCCGCAATAGTGACGCAAAGCAGGAAGAACATCTTGATCTGGAATCCGCCGGCGCCGAGATAGAGCCCCCAGATCAGGCCGGCGGCGAGAAAGCCGTTATAGAGCCCCTGATTTGCGGCGAGCACTTTCGAGGCGCTGGCGAATTCCGGCGTCAGCCTGAACGCCTTGTGGCCGCGCGGCGTGTCCCACAACATCATCTCAAGGTAGACGATATAGCAGTGGATCAGCGCCACCAGCCCGACCAGGATATTGCCGATCATTGCTCCCCTCCGCTCGTTTGGACAAGCATTGACCACACGTCGACGCCGCCGCGCAAGATAGGTCGACCCCGGCCTCGCCGAGCAGGGTTGCCAAGCTTCGCGCCTTGGTATCTTTTTCGCGCCAGCCCATTTGCAGCCGGAACCCGCCATGTCCTTCCAGAAACTCGACCAACTCGGCCACAAGCTCGAAGCGCTGGAGCATGCTTTAGCCATCCTCGGCGCCGACGAGGCGACGCATATGGCGGTCGGCGGCGGCGAGAAGCGCGCCGAGGCGATGTCCTCGCTTGCCGGTATGCTGCACGCCCAGGCGACCGCGCCGGAGATCGGTGACTGGATCGCGGCCGCCGAAGCCGAGCCGCTGAGCGAAGAGCAGCAGGCCGCGGTCAGGGAGTTACGCCGCCAATACACCAACCTCACCTGCCTGCCTGTCGAATTCGTCGAGCGCCAGACGGTGGCGCGCATGCGTTCCGAACAGCTCTGGCGCGACCTGCGCGCCAAGAACGATTGGGCCGGCTTCCTGCCGGCTCTGGAAGGCGTCGTGGCCCTGGTGCGCGAGGAAGCGGCGCTGCGCGCCGACGCCCTCGGCCTCGCCCCCTATGATGCGCTGATGGAGCAGTATGATCCCGGCAACCGCGCCGCCGACATCACGCCGGTGTTTGCCGAGCTGAAGGCCTTTCTCAAGGATTTCCTGCCGCGTGCGCTGGCCATGCAGGAAGCGCGGCTGGCAAAACATCCGTTGAAGCCGCTGTCGGGCACCTATGCCGTCGACCGCCAGCGCGAGCTCGGCCTTGCCATGATGGCGGCCGTCGGCTTCGACCTCACCCATGGCTCGCTGTCGGTGTCGCACCATCCCTTCTGCGGCGGCGTGCCGACCGACGTGCGCATCACCACGCGCTACAAGACCTCCGACTTCCTGTCGGCGCTGATGGGCGTGCTGCACGAGACCGGCCACGCGCTTTACGAGCAGAACCTACCGAAAGCCTGGTCGCATTGGTCGCTCGGCAAGGCGCGCGGCATGGCCGTGCATGAGAGCCAGAGCCTGTTCGTCGAAAAGCAGATCGGCCGCAACCCGGCATTCTGGCGCTGGGCGTTGCCGGTGGTCGTAAAACACCTCGGCGAAGCCTGGTCGCTCGACGACATCCTGCCGCATGTCCACCATGTCGAGCGCGGCCTGATCCGCGTCGATGCCGACGAGGTCACCTATCCGCTGCATGTCATCCTGCGCTACGAGCTCGAGCAGGAACTCGTGTCCGGCCGGCTGGAGGTCGCCGACCTGCCGGAGGCCTGGGACGCCAAGATGCGCGACTATCTCGGCCTCTCGACCATCGACAATCCGGCCGACGGACCGATGCAGGACGTGCATTGGCCGGGCGCCGCCTTCGGTTATTTCCCCTCCTACACGCTAGGCGCCATGATGGCGGCGCAGCAATCGGCGGCCCTGACCAGGGAGCATCCGTCCGCCGACGAGGACCTCGCCAAGGGCGATTTCAGCGCCGTCAACGAGTGGCGTCGCGCAAAGATCTGGTCGCAGGGCTCGCGCTGGTCGACGCCGGACCTGCTCGAGCGCGCCACCGGCGAGAAGCTCAACGCCGCTTATTTCACCGAGCACCTGCGCAAACGCTACGGAACTGCATAAGTCGGCGGGTCGTTACCACGTCAGAGAACTAGAATGAGCTCATCGCCCATTTGCGTACGATTTCGTGCTGCTATATCTTATGACCACGAGGTGCGCAGATGAACGCTTCAGGTCCTAAGGAACGCGCTACGTTTTCTATCGACAGCGCGGTCAAGGAGACGCTCGAGAACCAAGTTCCGAAAAACAAGCGATCCCGTTTCGTCGAGGAGGCAATCGCAAAGGCATTGAAAGATGCCGCAAAGGAGCGCGCTTTAAAGATGATCCGGGAATTGAAACCGGGCTCGACAGGCGGCGAAAGCTCGACCGACGTGCTGCGTAGAATTCGCCAGGAGATGGACGGCCGACCAGAGGACATCCTCGAAGGCCGGAAAAAGTGATTATTGTCGACGCGTCGATTTTCATCAAACTCTTTCGGGACGAGGATGGTAGCGAACAGGCGCGAAACCTGTTCGCGAAAAACATCGCAGACGGTCGCGCCATGGCCGCCCCCAGCATCTTACTTTACGAGTCACTATCTGCCGCGCTTCACTATGAGCAATCCTTCGTTATGGTCGCAACGCTGATCGCCGGGCTGCGGGAAGGCGGTTTCCAGCTTCTGGAACCGGACATGGGCGAGCTGGCCAAAACGCAGGAAATCGCGACGCAGCTGAGCCCTGCCGGCGGCTATCCAACGCTCAACGACTGCGTTTACCACGCCATGGCAATCAATCGCGCCGCAACATTGGTGACAGCCGACCAGCGCCATTTTGCCAAAACGAAACATTTAGGCAGCATTGTGCTTCTCGCCGATTGGCGAGCGCCCTAAGATTGCTCTACTCCGCCGCGCCTCTGAAGGCGCTGGCTCCGGTCTCGAACTGCAGCTTGGCGAGCCGCGCATAGGTGCCGCCCTTGGCGACCAGGCTCTGATGCGTGCCTTCCTCGACGATGCGCCCGCCATCCATGACCAGGATTCGGGCGGCCTTGAGCACCGTCGCCAGCCGGTGCGCGATGACGATGGTGGTGCGGCCGCGCATCAGCCGCTCCAGCGCCCTTTGCACCAGCGTCTCGCTCTCGGCGTCAAGCGCCGAGGTCGCTTCGTCGAGCAGAAGGATCGGCGCGTCGCGCAGGATGGCGCGGGCGATCGCGATGCGCTGGCGCTGCCCGCCGGACAGCGTCACGCCGCGCTCGCCGACCTGGCTGTCATAGCCCTTGTCGAGCCTGGCGATGAATTCGTCGGCAAGCGCCGCCTTCGCCGCGGCCTCGATCTCGGCGTCGCTGGCGCCCTGCCTGCCGAAGCCGATATTGTCGCGCACGCTGGCGGCGAAGATGGTGACGTCCTGCGGCACGATCGCGATCCTCTGCCGGACAGCCGCCGGATCGGCCTCGCGCACGTCGACGCCGTCGAGGACGACGCGGCCGCTCTCGGGATCGTAGAAGCGCAGGATCAGCGAGAAGACGGTGCTTTTTCCGGCGCCCGAAGGCCCGACGATCGCCACCGTCTCGCCGGGCTTCACCTGGAAGCTCAGGCCATGCACGGCGGCACGGTCCGGCCGCGCCGGATAAGAGAAGGAGACGTCGTCGAAGCTGATCGCGCCCTTGGCCGTAGCCGGCAACGGAACGGGGTCGGCAGGCCGCTGGATCGCCGGCGTCTCGGCCAGGATCTCGGTCAGTCGCTCTGCGGCGCCCGCCGCCTGCGACAGCTCGCTCCACACCTCCGACAACGCGCCGAGCGCGCCGGCGGCAAACACCGAATAGAGCAGGAACTGGCCGAGCCTGCCGGCCGACAGCGTGCCGGCAAGCACGTCGCGCGAGCCGAACCACAGCACCGCGACCACCGAGGAAAAGATCATGAAGATGGCAAAGAAGGTCAGGAACGAGCGTGCGAACACCGAGGCCCGCGCCGCCTCGAAGGCAGCGTCGACGGCGCCAGCGAAGCGGCCGGTCACCAGCTTCTCGTTGGTGAAGGCCTGCAGCGTGCGCACGGCGCCGATCTGCTCGCTGGCATAGGCGGTGGCCTCGGCGAGCGTGTCCTGCGCTTGCCGGGACTTGCGGCGCACCGAGCGGCCGAAGGCGACGAGCGGCAGCACGATCACCGGAATGGCCGCGATCACCAGGCCGGAGAGTTTCGGGCTGGTGACGACCATCATCGCCACCGCGCCGAGGCCGAGGATGACGTTGCGCAGCGCGACCGAGGCGGTGGCGCCGACCGCCGACTTCACCTGCGTGGTGTCGGCGGCAAGCCGCGACACGATCTCGCCCGAATGCGAACGATCGAAAAACGCCGGCGACAGCGTCGTGACATGGGAGAAAACGTCGCGGCGGATATCGGCGACGACCCGCTCGCCGAGCGTGATGACGAAATAGTAGCGGCTGGCCGAGGCGGCCGCGAGCAGCGCGGCCATCAGAACCAGTGCCGCGAAATACTCCGCGATGAAGGTGGAGCCCGCGGCCTGGAAACCGTGGTCGATCATGCGCCGCACAGCCATCGGCAAGGCCAGCGTCGTTACCGCCGCCACGATCAGCGAGACGATGGCGCCGATGGCGAGCTTCCTATAGCGGGTGATATAGGGAAAAAGGCTGCGGAGCGGCCGGACCGAGCGTCTGCGCTCGCTTGCGCTGCCACCGATTTCCGCCATGAGCGTTTCCTCTGGCCGCTTGCCGGCACCGCGCTTCAATATGCGCTCGCCGCGGCCTTGTGATTCAATTCCGGCTGATGTATAGGCTCGCCGACCGTTTTAGAAGCCGTGGCTTTTCATTAGCTGCGGCTTCGAGTTTTAAAAAGGGGCGCATCGACGCAGGCCTTTAGGCCCGTCAGCAGCGCCGGCAGCCAGGAAACACGACAATGAAGGCCGATATTCATCCCGACTACCACACCATCAAGGTCGTCATGACCGATGGCACCGAATACCAGACCCGTTCGACCTGGGGCAAGGAAGGCGACACGATGAACCTCGACATCGACCCGACCACGCACCCGGCCTGGACCGGCGGCCAGCAGACCCTGCTCGACCGCGGCGGCCGCCTGTCGAAGTTCAAGAAGCGTTTCGAAGGCTTCGGCCTCTAAGCCGGATACATCGGCAGACTTTGAAAACCCGCCTTCGAGGCGGGTTTTTTGTTGGCCGCATTTCTTCCTTCTCCCCGTTCTACGGGGAGAAGGTGCCCGAAGGGCGGATGAGGGGCAGCGCCAGCCTCGGCGATTGGCCGGCCAAGGTGCGAGAAATTCAGAATTCGATGACAGTGCGCTTTTTCGACGATGCCAATGTCATAGGTCGGCGCCGCCCCTCACCTGCCTGCCGGCATCCTCTCCCCGTATAGTGACGGGGAGAGGGGCGCTCTCGCCGGCGATTTCGCCAATCGCCGACGCTGTGGGAAAGCGCCTGGGTTGTACCTACTCCCCCACAAACTCCCTAAGCGCCATGCGCTTGTAGGCCGCGACAAGCCTGTCGCCCTCGTCCCGCTCGACGGAGATCGCCAGCCGCACCGCGGCCTCGCCCATCTGCCAGACGAGGAACGCCGTCGTTTCCAGTTCCACTGGATCGGCATGGGGGCGCAGCCGCTTCAGCACCGCGACCAAAAATTCGGCATTGGCCCGGCTGTCGGCGAGTTCCAGTTCGCGCAACGCCTTGTCGGCCTGCGTACCCGACCAGATGTCGCGCATCACCGGCTCGGCCAGGAGCAACTGATAGTAAATGTCCACCAGCTCCGAAAACGCCCGTTTCATTCCCTCGGCATCGCGGACATCCTTGAGCGCCGTCGCAATGCAGGCCTGGCTTTCGGCGGTGTAGCGCTCGGCAAGCGCCCAGACGATCGCCCGCTTGTCCGGGAAGAACTGGTAGAGCGAGCCGATCGACACCCCAGCCCTTTCCGCCACCTCGCCCATGCGCATGGCATCGCTGCCTTGCTCGGCAATCAGCGCCGAGGCGGCCGCGAGCATGCGCTCGACCCGCTCGCGGCTGCGCTGCTGCGTAGGCGACCGGCGCGGCGAAGCAATGGCCGCCTGGTCCGGCTTGGCGGTAACTTTTTCATCCATGGCTCTGTCCGGGCGATTTCTCGAAAACTGGCTTGACTCCCAAAATACGAGGGTTTATCACGTTTTGCAAATGTGAGGATTACTCGCATTTTTGGATCGAGCAAAACCCGGCATCTGGAGCAACTGAGATGATGAAACTTCTTCCCACTCTCACCTTCATCGCCGCGATCGGCTCGGGCGTCGTCGGCGGCGTCTTCTTTGCCTTCTCGAATTTCGTCATGGCGGCCCTTGCCCGACTGCCCGTCCCGAGCGGCATCGCCGCGATGAATTCGATCAACATCACGGTGATCACCCCGACCTTCATGACGGCGCTGTTCGGCACCGGCCTCATCTGCCTGATGCTGATTGCCGGCGTTTTCTTCGGCTGGAGCCAGTCGGGCTCGTACTGGCTGCTTGCCGGCGCGGTGCTCTATTTCGTGGGCAATCCGATCGTGACCATGATCTTCAACGTGCCGCTCAACGACGCACTCGCCGCCGTCGATCCTGCGAGCGCCAACGGCGCCGCCGTGTGGACGAACCATCTGAATGAGTGGGTGATGTGGAATCACGTCCGCACCATCACCGCCATCGCGGCAATGGCCTGCTTCATCATGGCATTGACCTGAAGACGGCAACCCGCGAATGCAAAAGGCTGCGGCTCAGGCGGAGTCTTTTTTATGATCCTTGCGATCGGCGTGGCCGAGGTCACGCTCTGGGTCGATGACGTCGCGGACCAGCTGCTTGAGCTTTGCAGCATCCGGAAAACCGCCGTCGCGCTTGCGCTCCCAGACAAGCACGTCGTTGCACGAAATGGTGAAAATGCCGCCGGTGCCCGGCACCAGCGTCACCTCGCCGAGATCGGTGCCGAAGGTCGAGAGCAGCTCCTGCGCCATCCAGCCGGCCCGCAACAGCCACTGGCACTGCGTGCAGTAGGTGATGCGGATGGTGGGAAACGGCTTTTCGCTCATGGCGACTTGCCTCAGGCCGCGCTGAGCTTGGCCATGGTTTCGTCGTCGACCTCGAAATTGGCGTAGACGCTCTGCACGTCGTCGTCGTCCTCGAGGGTGGCGACCAGCTTCATCAGCGACTGCGCCCGCTCTTCGTCGACCGGAACGTTGTTCTGCGGCTGCCAGATCGGCTTGACCGATTCCGCTTCGCCGAGCGAGGCTTCCAGCGCCTTGGACACGTCGCCGAGGTTTTCGAAGGCGCAATAGATGGTGTGGCCTTCCTCATCGGACTCGACGTCATCCGCGCCGGCTTCGATCGCCGCTTCCATGACCTTGTCGGCGCTGCCGGCCGAGGCCGGATAGTAGATCTCGCCGACGCGGTTCCACATGAACGACACCGAGCCGGTTTCGCCGAGCGCTCCGCCAGCCTTGGTGAAGGCGGCGCGCACGTTGGAGGCCGAGCGGTTGCGGTTGTCGGTCAGCGCCTCGACGATCAGCGCGACGCCGCCGGGACCGTAGCCTTCATAACGCACCGCCTCGTAGTTTTCGGCATCGCCCATCGACGCCTTGTTGATGGCGCGCTGGATGTTGTCCTTCGGCATCGACACCGCCTTGGCGTTCTGCACGGCGAGGCGAAGCCGCGGATTCATCGATACATCGGGCGTCCCGCTCTTGGCGGCGACGGTGATTTCACGCGCCAGCTTGGAAAACATTTTCGACCGCACCGCGTCCTGGCGGCCCTTGCGGTGCATGATGTTCTTGAACTGCGAATGGCCAGCCATGGCACCCCTGTCGTGTTCGGCTAGAGCATCTCGAAGCGGGGTGTCATCACCTCGTCTTCGGCAAAATGCTCGAATTCAATCTTTCAGAACGTCCCGGACATGCCTGCGAAGGCACGCGGCGCTCTTTGTCGGAATGGCCGGCTTATAGATAAATCGGCTCAATTCGTCCAGCCGCGCCGTCACTCCGACGTTGAACCGGCCCGCTCACCCCTCCAGATCGGACTTCAACCGGTCGAGAATGCTGATGGCGTGACCGGCATACTGGCTGATCCAGCGGTCGTGGATCCGCTTGATCGGCAGCGCATTGAGATGGTTCCAGCGCTCGCGCCCCTCACGCTTGGCAACGATCAGGTCGGCCTCCTCCAGGACTTTCAGGTGCATCATCACCGTGCAGCGGTCCATGTCCGGAAAAGCCCCGCATAGCGCGCCGGTGGTCTGCGGCTGGTCCTTCAGCCGATCCAGCAATTCGCGCCGGCGCGAATGCGCCAAGGCCTTGAAAACATGATCGTCCACGGTTTCGCTTGACATGTTATGTTTCTATAACATATCGTTTTGGCAAGCAAGGAAGGAGCTGTGGATATGTCGCTTGGATTCAGGATTTCCGGACGCATCGGCAAACCGGTCGCCGAGGTCTTCGACGCCGTCGTCAACCCGACGAAGCTCAGCGGTTATTTCACCACCATTGGCGGCGCCTCCGCTCCGCTTGTCGCCGGCACCACCGTCACCTGGTGGAAGATGGTGCCGGTGGAGGTCGACGAAGTGACGAAGGACAAGCGCATCGTGCTGCGCTGGGACGCCACCGATACCGACGGCAAACCCGCCTACAAGACCCGCATCGAGATGAATTTCGAGCCGCTGGAGGACGGCGGCACCTTCGTCACCATCGCCGAGCAAGGCTGGCGCGAAGGCGAGGTCGGCCTGAAGAAGTCCTACCTCAACTGCGAGGGCTGGTCGCAGATGCTCGCCTGCATGAAGGCCTATCTCGAATACGGCATCAATCTGCGCGACGGCTACTACCGCAGCGAGATGAAGGGCGAGCCGGCCAACGAGACCAACATCTGAGCCTGCGTCACGTCCCGATATCCAGCAGGAGGAGGTCGCCCCGATGACGAAAACAACACCATTCCTGATGTTCGAGGGAAACGGCGAGGAGGCCATGACCCTCTATTGCGGGACCATTCCCGATAGCCGTGTCCTCGACATCGCGCGCTACGGTTCGGGCGAGGATGGAGCGGAGGGAACGCTCAAGCTGGCGCGCGCTTTGGTCGGCGGCGTCGAGGTCAGGATCTACAACAGCCCCGTCCATCACGCCTTCACTTTCACGCCGTCCTTCTCCTTCTTTGTCGACTGTTCTTCCGGGCAGGAACTGGAGCGGATCGTCGGCGTTCTTTCCAAGGATGGTGGATTTCTGATGCCACCAGGCAATTACGGCTTCAGCCAGCGTTTCGCCTGGCTCAACGACCGGTTTGGCGTCTCCTGGCAGATCAACTTGCCCTGACATCGAGGAGGGTACTGTGGAATTGAAGCGCGCCCCCACCGCCGAAACCGCCATGCTGATCCGGCGGCCGGTCGCCGACGTCTTCGAGGCGATTGTCGATCCGGCGATCACCACGAAATTCTGGTTCACGCATTCGAGCGGCCGACTGGACGAAGGCAAGACGGTCGAGTGGGAGTGGCGCATGTACGGGGTCTCGACCAGGGTCGAGGTCAGCGAGATCGTCCCCAACGAGAAGATCGTCATGCAATGGAGCGATCCGCCGACCACCGTCGTCTGGACCTTCACCAAAATGCCCGATGAGGCGACCTTCCTCGAGGTCCGCAATTTCGGCTTCGCCGGCTCCGCCGACGAGCAGGTCAAGCAGGCAATCGACTCGACCGGCGGCTTCTCTCTGGTGCTCGCCGGCGCCAAGGCATGGCTGGAACAGGGCCTGACGCTCGGCCTGATCGGCGACCGTCACCCGAAGGGCATTTCGGCCTAATGCCCCTCGCCCGACCCCTGCTTCTTGCGATGCCGTGCCAGCATGTTGAGGCCCTCGACCAGGGCTGAAAAACCCATGGCGGCGTAGATGTAGCCCTTGGGCACATGGTAGCCCATGCCGTCGGCGATCAGCGTCATGCCGATCATCAACAGGAAGCCCAGCGCCAGCATCACGATAGAGGGGTTCTTGGCGATGAAATTGGCGAGCGGCGTCGCCGCCAGCATCATCACGCTCACCGCCACGATCACCGCGATATACATGATGGCGATCTCGTCGGTCATGCCGACGGCGGTGATGATGGAATCGATCGAGAAGACGAGGTCGAGCAGCAGGATCTGGAAGATCGCGCCGGCAAGGCTCATCTGCAGCGTGCCCACCATCGTATCCTGATGGTCCTGCAGGTCGACCGTGTGATGGATCTCCTTGGTCGCCTTCCAGACCAGGAACAGGCCGCCGGCGATCAGGATCAGGTCGCGCCAGGAAAAGCCGTGGCCGAAGGCTGTGAACACCGGCGTCGTCAGCTGCACGATGATCGAGATGGTGGCGAGCAGGACGAGGCGCATGATCAGCGCCGCCGAGATGCCGAGCCGGCGCGCGCGGGCGCGCTGCGCTTCCGGAAGCTTGTTGGTCAGGATCGAGATGAAGATCAGATTGTCGATGCCGAGCACGACCTCGAGCACCACCAGGGTCAAAAGCGCGACCCATGCGGTCGGATCGGAAACAAAGTGAAAGTGCGGCGCCAGAAATTCGAGAAGCTGCATGAAGGTCGTCCCCTCTACGATCTAGAGCAGTGTTGCCGGCAATTAGGTACTCTGCGCACCTATATCAATGTCACGGCCAGAAGGACGGCGCCGTTTCTTCCAGCCGCGGCCCGCGGCGAAACGGCGCGATTTTTTCGGCAAGCCCGGTGCGGTCGGAAATATCGACGCCGACGCCGCAGAGCGTCGCAGGCCCGGATGCCGCCTCGAAACGGCCCTTCGGCACCTTGGAAAGAAACCGGTTGAGCGGTTCTTCCTTGTCCATGCCGAGCGAGGAATCGTAATCGCCGCACATGCCGGCGTCCGAAATATAGGCGGTGCCGCCATTGAGGATCTGATGGTCGGCGGTCGGCTGATGCGTATGCGTGCCGACCACGAGGCTGGCGCGGCCGTCGACGAAATGCGCGAAGCACATTTTCTCCGAGGTCGCCTCTGCGTGGAAATCGACGATGACCGCATCGGCCTGCTCGCCAAGCGGACAGGCGGCCAGCTCGCGCTCGCCGGCCTGGAACGGGTCGTCGAGCTCCGGGTGCATGAAGACGCGGCCCATGATGTTGGCGACCAGCACGCGCGCGCCATTGCGGGCGATGTAGACGCCCGAGCCGCGCCCCGGCGTGCCCTTGGGGAAATTCGAAGGCCGCAGGAAGCGCTCCTCGCGCGGCGCGAAGATCAGCGCGTCGCGCTGGTCCCAGACATGGTTGCCGGTGGTGACGACATCCGCGCCCGCCGCGAGCGTCTCGCGAAAGATTTCTTCGGTTATGCCGAAGCCGCCGGCGGCGTTCTCGCCATTGACGATGACGAAATCGAGCTTGAAGTCGGAAATCAGCCCTGGCAGCTGTTCCCAAACCGCCGTGCGTCCCGTCTTGCCAACCATGTCGCCGAGGAAGAGGAGTCTCATAGCCACTTCTATCCAGAGCTGTGGACGCTAGGCAAGCGGCACCGAGGTCCTAACGCCGTCCAAAAGTGGCGCGTTGCTGTTCGGCCGGCGTTGCGCTCGCGCCCGAGACGCGGGTAGCCGAGGGGATCGGCAAGGCCGGCGGTGCGTTCCGTCCTCGCAACCAGAAGAACCAGAGATAGAAAGCGGCGAACCCGCCGGTGACGGCAAGCAGCAGCAGCCCGCCGCGCCATCCCTTCATCGCGGCCGTACCAAGGTTCGCTGGATCGGCGGGATCGTAGTAGAATTCCATCTGGTCGCCCTTGGCTGCCTTGTAGAGGCCGATGTCCTTGCCCTTGCCGGACCATGTCATCGGCGCATCATTGGCGACGTAAGCCAAGGCGACATTGATGCCGTCCGTTTTGAGGCCGTTCGCCTGCATTTCGCTGTAAGGACTGACATCCGTTACGGTGGCGACCGTCCGCTGCCAGGCGGACTGGTGGTGCAGGGCAGTTCCTATGATGTGCAATGCCATCAAAAATAGTATCGCCGAGATCAACGCGAACGGCATCAGCAAATAGCGCGCAAGAATAAACACCACGACCCCGTCGAGCTGGACTATTTTTCAGGAATATAGCCGACGTTTGTTGGGAACGCGTTAAGCAGGTCGCGACAGTTCAATGCATGTCGCCCAAAAAGAGCGCAGCGCTTTTGGGGCGACCGACAAAATCTAAAGCGCGCCTGAATTCGTTTCAGTGCGACGCGCTTTAAGCGATATCGAAGCGGCGCAACCCGCTCTCGGTCAGTATTTCCTGAATGATGACGTCGTGGTCTTCGTTCGGCACCAGCGGCACTTCCTGGCAGTCGAAGGCGATGCCGATCAGCCTGGGCACGATGCCCTTGTCGGCCAGCCTGGCGATGGCACGGTCGTAATAGCCGGCGCCATAGCCTATGCGGTGACCGCGGGCGTCAAAGGCGGCGAGCGGCACCAGCATCAGCGTGGGGTCGAGCACTTCCGCCTCTTCATGCGGCCCGACGGTGCCGAACCCCATCTCGACCATCGGCGCGCCGCGCACCAGTTCGCGGAAGACGATCGTGGTCTTGTCGAGAATTGCCGGCAGGCAGAGCCTGGCGCCCTTTTCGCGCAACGCGAACATCAGCGGCCGCACATCGACCTCCGAGCGCATCGGCCAGAAGCCGGAGACGACCCGGCCGGGCTCGAAGTCGATTTTTTCCTTCGCGGTCTCGGCCATTTCAAGCGCGATTTCCACCCGCCAGAATTCGTCTAGCGCATCGCGTCGCGCCAGCGCTTCCTTGCGAAGCTGTTTTTTCAGGTCTTTTGAAGAACTCATGCGCGGACGCTAGAAAAGGTGGTATTTGGATGGCGTTTCAGGAGCGACGTCTTCTAGCGCATGTCTCCCGAAAACGGGAGAGTGACGATCCACACAACCGGTGGAGAGGTCGATCCCGGGTGCCTACAAAGTAGGTGGGCGCCGTGTGAGAAAACCCACGGGTCTTCCCAGGGACAGCTCCCTAAGGATCGATAAGGCCCCGGGGATAAGTTTCTCCTGCCGGGAAGCGCAGACCGCCGGAAACAAATATAGGCCGATGGTTAGCCGAGCGCCAGTGAAACGGGCAACCATTCGCGCGTAATTCGTCTTGCAGACCATCCTGATAGGGAGCTCTTCCGCAACCGCCCTTGCGCGGCCCGTCCAGCCTCCTTACGGTCCCGCCGCACGGACAGGAGAAAAGATGCGTTTCGAAGGCACCGCGGCCTATGTCGCCGACAAGGATCTGATGGTCGCGGTCAACGCCGCGATCGCGCTGGAACGGCCCTTGCTGGTCAAGGGCGAGCCCGGCACCGGCAAGACCGAGCTCGCCCGCCAGGTGGCATCGGCGCTAGGGCTCGAGTTCATCGAATGGAACGTCAAGTCCACCACCAAGGCGCAGCAGGGCCTCTACGAATATGACGCCGTCTCGCGGCTGCGCGACAGCCAGCTCGGCGATGAGCGCTTCAACGACATCGCCAACTACATCAAGCGCGGCAAGTTGTGGGACGCCTTCGCGGCGCAAAAGAAAGTCGTGCTTTTGATCGACGAGATCGACAAGGCCGACATTGAATTCCCCAACGACCTCCTGCAGGAACTCGACCGGATGGAGTTCTTCGTGTACGAGACCGGCGAGACGATCCGCGCCGAGTTCAGGCCGATCGTCATCATCACCTCGAACAATGAGAAGGAACTGCCGGACGCCTTCCTGCGCCGCTGCTTCTTCCACTACATCCGCTTCCCCGACATCGACACGCTGCACCGCATCGTCGAGGTGCATTACCCCGGCATCAAACAGAATCTGGTGCGGGCGGCACTCACGCAGTTCTACGAGATCCGCGAGGTGCCGGGCCTGAAGAAGAAGCCGTCTGCCTCCGAGGCGCTCGACTGGATCCGTCTGCTGGTCGCCGACGACATCGCGCCCGAGGATCTGCGCGCCGATCCGAAGAACATGCTGCCGAAGCTGCACGGCGCGCTGTTGAAGAACGAGCAGGACGTGCACCTGTTCGAGCGCCTGGCCTTTATGGCCAGACGGCAGCAGTAAGCCCGCAGCAATAGCGCTTTCCCGTCCGTGGACCGTTGCCGCCGAGCGGCCGCTGCCGCAGCTTCGGGTCAAAATGTTGGAGGAAAAATGTCCGAGATCATCATCCGCCCGCTCGCGCAGTCCGACCACGCCGACTGGCGCCGGCTTTGGACCGACTATCTGACTTTCTACGAGACGAAGCTGCCGGCAGAGGTCTACGCGATCACCTGGAAGCGCCTGTTCACGGATGGCGAGTTCGAGCCGAAGGGTTTCATTGCCACGCTCGACGGCAAGGCCGTCGGCCTCACCCATTATCTCTATCACCGCTCAGGCTGGTCCGAGAAAAACAACTGCTACCTGCAGGACCTGTTCGCCGACCCTGAGGTGCGCGGCAAGGGCGTGGGCGCCGCGCTCATCAAAGCGGTGCAAGACGAGGCCGGCAAGATTGGGGTGAAAAACGTCTACTGGATGACGCACGAGACCAACGCCACGGCGCGCCGGCTCTACGATCATGTGGCGCGACGAACGGGCTTCATCGAGTACGATCTGCTATAAGGCAATTTGAAAACCCGGAACGAGCTGAATGACCTGCTATGTAGGAATTTTGGACGGTGCCGATGACGTCTGGGGGGTTCGGATACCCGATCTTCCGGGTTGCCATGGCGGTGGCGCGAGCCCTGACGAAGCGGTTGCTGACGCAGCGCTCGCGACCCGGGAATGGACTGAGATTCGTATTGCGAAGCGCCTGCCCGTCCCCAGCCCACGTACATTGGCTGATCTGCTGAGATCAGGCGAAATCGACTACATCTCAGGTGAGTCCGCCGTGGTCATTGGTTAGAGATAGCCGATGTTCATCCCCTTCTTCCTCGAACTGAAGGCCGCGCGGGTTCCCGTTTCGCTCAGGGAATATCTGTCGCTGCTGGAAGGGCTGGAAGCCGGGCTCGTCGATTATGACGTCGAAGCTTTCTACTACCTCGCGCGCGCGGCCCTGGTGAAGGACGAGCGCCACATCGACCGTTTCGACCAGGTGTTTGCGCATGTCTTCAAGGGTGTCGAGGCGCTCGGCGGCCCCGATGCCGTCGATGTCGTCAACATCCCCGAGGAATGGCTGCGCCGTTTGGCGGAAAAGCACCTGACCGAGGAGGAAAAGAAGCTGGTCGAAGCGCTGGGCGGTTTCGACAAGCTGATGGAGACCTTGAAGCAGCGCCTCCAGGAGCAAAAGGGGCGCCACCAGGGCGGTTCGAAATGGATCGGCACCGGCGGCACCTCGCCCTTCGGCGCCTATGGCTACAACCCCGAAGGGGTTCGCATCGGCCAGGATGAAAGCCGGCATCGCCGCGCGGTGAAGGTCTGGGACAAGCGCGAATTCCGGAACTTCGACGACACCGTCGAACTCGGCACCCGCAACATCAAGGTGGCACTGAAGCGGCTGCGCCGTTGGGTGCGCGAGGGCGCCGACGAGGAGTTCGACCTTCCCGGCACCATCCACGCCACCGCCGAGCACGGCTATCTCGACGTCAAAACCCGGCCCGAGCGACGCAACGCGGTGAAGCTTTTGATGTTCTTCGATGTCGGCGGCTCGATGGACGACCATATACGCGGCGTCGAGGAACTGTTCTCGGCCGCGCGCGCCGAGTTCCGCCAGCTCGAATATTTCTACTTCCACAACTGCCTCTACGAGCGCGTCTGGAAGGACAATCGGCGGCGGCTGGCCGAGACGATCCCGACCTTCGACCTCATCCACAAATACGGGCCCGACTACAAGGTGATCGTCGTCGGCGACGCCTCGATGAGCCCCTACGAGATCGCGCATCCCGGCGGCTCGGTCGAGCATTGGAATCCGGAGGCCGGCAGCGTGTGGCTGACGCGCCTGTTGCGGCAATGGCCGAACGCGATCTGGCTAAACCCGGAAGCCGAGAAGAACTGGCGCTACACGCATTCGATCCAGTTGATCGGCGACATCTTCGGCGGCCGCATGTTCCCACTGACATTGGCCGGGCTTGAGGCAGCGACAAGACAGTTGTCGCGCAACCACTAGCTCGCTTTCACTGGCGGCGTTTGTAACAAATGCCTATGTTCCGACGAATACCCGTTGCAAGCAACAAGGAGCCGCCAAGGCCGAGGAGATTCCATGGACACCCACGCCTATCCCGTCACCCGCACCGATGCCGAGTGGCGCGCCCGGCTGACGCCGGAGCAATATGCCGTGATGCGCAACCACGGCACCGAGCGCCCCGGCAGCTGCGCCCTGCTCTACGAGAAGCGCGCCGGCACCTTCTACTGCGTCGGCTGCGACCAGCCGCTGTTCGAATCCAAGCTGAAGTTCGAGAGCGGCACCGGCTGGCCGAGCTTCAACGATCCGGTCCCGGGCTCGATCGACACCACCGTCGACCGCAGCTACGGCATGGTCCGCACCGAATGCCATTGCGCGCGCTGCGGCAGCCATCTCGGCCATGTCTTCGAGGATGGCCCGCCGCCGACCGGCCTGCGCTATTGCATCAATGGCGTGGCGCTGCGCTTCGAGCCGGCAGCTTGAAGCCTCGGGAATGACTTCGCAAAGGGCGGCCTCGGCCGCCCTTTTTCATGCTCTAATGTATGTCGCGCAAAAGTGACCTCGGTTTTGCGATAACGACATGCATCAAGCAACGACCTAAAGCGCGTCGCGTGAATCCGTTTCGACGCGACGCGCTTTAGACGATGGCCGTCGCGATCAGCCAGAGCGCGGAACCCAGCATCATCAATTGCGCCTTGAAACCCCCGGTCTTCTCCGCGGTCCGCCAGACGGCGACCGTCAGGAAGATGGTGTATGGAACGGGGAGGAAATGCACCGCCAGTACCAGCCAGAGCGGCAGCTTCAACCCGAGCAGGACCAGCGCCAGCGCCGAAGAGGCGACGCTCAAGATCGTCCCGACAAGCAGCATGTCGCGCCAGAACAGCCGGTCGAGCGGCGCTTCGCCCCTCCAGCGTGAGCGCAAGAAGCCGGCTTTGTGATCGATAAGCGCTGTCACGCCCGTGGAGTCGAAGTCACCCATCAATCAAGCCTCGTTGAGCGGAGCGCCGGGGGTTTCGGCGGGATGATGCTGCGAAATTTGATGCTGATGCCGCAGAATCCGCCGCCAAAACCTGTACGATCACAGACACGTGACCCATATCGTATTCTGTCGTTTTCGCCGCAACACCCAGGAGTTCGGAATGAGCGATCAGGTCTACAACGTTCTCTTTCTCTGCAATGCCAATTCGGCCCGCTCGATCATGGCCGAAGCCATACTTAACAAGCTCGGGGCGGGCCGCTTCAAGGGCTATTCTGCTGGCTCGCGACCGAAAGGCACCGTCCATCCCCATGCGATTCAGTTGTTGGAGAGCATGGGCCACGACACGTCGTTTGCCCGGTCGAAGAGCTGGGACGAATTTTCAGGGCCGGACACACCGGAGATGGACTTCGTCTTCACCCTCTGCGACACCACAGCGAATGAAAGCTGTCCGGTCTGGCCAGGCCATCCGATGACCGCGCTTTGGGCTGTCCCCGATCCCTCCAAGGCCAGTGGCACTGAAGCCGAGCAGCATTTCGCTTTCGCCGAGGCCTATCGCATGGTGGGCAACCGCATCGCGCTGTTTACGAACCTGCCGATAACATCGCTCGATCACCTGGCCCTGCAGCAGCGTCTGGATGAGATCGGCCGCGATGGGCGGCGGCGAGCTGAAGGCGCGTAAGCGCAGCGGTAGGCAGTCAATCTTACGGCAGGCCTTCGTCTCCGAGCACCTCGACAACGGCTTCTTCGAAG
Source organism: Mesorhizobium sp. B3-1-8 (assembly GCF_006439495.1). Classification (NCBI taxonomy): domain Bacteria; kingdom Pseudomonadati; phylum Pseudomonadota; class Alphaproteobacteria; order Hyphomicrobiales; family Phyllobacteriaceae; genus Mesorhizobium; species Mesorhizobium sp. B3-1-8. The sequence goes on along the minus strand of NZ_VFTK01000024.1, from coordinate 16,988 downwards.
CGTGAGCATTCCCTCACCAGCCAGTCGGTCATGGCCGGCCAGTTGTCCTCGGCGTAGCAGTTCACCCGCCACATCGAGTTGATGCCGAGACCTTCACAGCTCTGTTCGGGCCTGAGCTTCAGCCTGGCCTCGATCGCCGGCTGGAACGGTTTCAGCCGCGACCAGGACTCCGTGGCGCCGAACTTCTCATTGCGCCCGAAGAAGACGCCGACATGGTTCTGCGCCGGCGCGACATACATCGAAAGGACCAGGGCGAAGTCCGGCAGCCCGCGCTGCCAGAACCACGGCCCGCGCCGCGCGAGCCTTTCCCTTTCTTGCGGGTGCCGTTCGGCGAACAGCGCCCAGAAGCCGCGATGGCGGAACTCCGAGGCGCGACGGCCGCCGAAGTCGAATTCGTTCATGGCCGGTCTCCGGCCATGAGGCTTACGCCATGCCGAGGGCGGCCTTGTAGAGATCCAGGATCGACTCTTCTTCCTGGCGCTCGGCCTGGTCCTTCTTGCGCAGGCGCACGATCGTGCGGATCGCCTTGGTGTCGAAGCCGGTGCCCTTGGCTTCGGCATAGACGTCCTTGATGTCGTCGGAGATCGTCTTCTTCTCTTCCTCGAGCCGCTCGATGCGCTCGATGATGGTGCGCAGCTGGCCGGCGGCTACAGTCTGGCTGGTCTCGGTGATTTCGTCGGCCATTTTTTTCTCCGCGTCTTCTGGAGCCATGGCGATTCCCGCCACGGCGAATTGGAGCGGGTTCCCTGCCCGAGCGGACGCGGCGGGTCAAGACACTTGTCGAGCGGCTGTGGACGGCTGGGCACATCTTAAGGTGCGCCGATATTCAGGTCAGGCCGAGTCGAAAATGGCGGATACCGAGAAGCGCAGGGAAGCCGCCGTTTGCAGGCCGGCCTCGCTTGAATATCGACACACCTCATTTGAAGGCGATCAAGAGATCCTTGGCATCGATCTGGTCGCCGGCCTTGACCAGCACCTCCGCGATCTCGCCGTCGCGTTCGGCGTGGAGCGCGGTTTCCATCTTCATCGCCTCGATCGACAGCAGCACATCGCCAGCCTTGACCGCCTGTCCGGCCGCCACGGCAAGCGCCGACACGACGCCCGGCATCGGCGCGCCGACATGCCCCTCATTGCCGGGCTCAGCCTTGCGGCGCGCCTTGGCGGCGGACGCGCCATGCGCCCTGTCCGGCACCTTGACGCGGCGCGGCTGGCCGTTGAGCTCGAAGAACACGGTGACCATGCCCTTGTCGTCGACATCGCCGAACGCCTGGCAGCGAACCACCAGGGTCTTGCCCTTCTCGATATCGAGGAAGATCTCGTCTTCCGACTTCATACCGTAGAAATAGATCGGCGTCGGCAGCACGCTGACAGGCCCGTAGGTCTCCTGCGCCGCGGCGAAATCGGTGAACACCTTGGGGTACATCAGCCAGGAGGCGAACTCATATTCCGAGAGCTTGCGGTCGAGCTTGCCCTCGATGTCCTTGCGGCTGGCCTTGAGATCGGCTGCTTTCAGCAGCGAGCCGGGCCGCACAGTGATCGGCTTCTCGCCCTTTAGCGCCTTCTTTTGCAGTGCCGCCGGCCAGCCGCCGGGCGACTGGCCGAGATCGCCACGCAGCATCGACACGACCGAATCCGGGAAGGCGATGTCCTTGGCCGGGTTCTCGACATCGGCGACGGTGAGATCCTGGCTGACCATCATCAGCGCCATGTCGCCGACCACCTTGGACGACGGCGTTACCTTGACGATGTCGCCGAACATCAAATTGACGTCGTGATAGGCCTGCGCGACCTCATGCCAGCGCGTCTCCAGCCCAAGCGAGCGCGCCTGTTCCTTGAGGTTGGTGAACTGGCCGCCCGGCATTTCGTGCAGGTAGACTTCCGAGGCAGGTCCCTTGAGATCGCTCTCGAAGGCGGCGTACTGGTTGCGCACCGCTTCCCAGTAGAAGGAGATGCGGCGGATCCACTGCGGATCGAGACCGGGATCGCGCTCGGTGCCCTTCAGCGCCTCCACGATCGAGCCGAGGCAGGGCTGCGAAGTGTTGCCGGAGAAGGAATCCATCGCCGCGTCGATGGCGTCGGCGCCGCTCTCCACCGCCGCCAGCACCGTCGCCGCCGAGAGGCCTGACGTATCGTGCGTGTGGAAATGGATCGGCAGGTCGGTCGCCTCGCGCAGCGCCTTGAACAGCACGCGCGCCGCGGCCGGCTTCAGCAGGCCGGCCATGTCCTTGACGGCGATGATATGCGCGCCGGCGGCCTCCAGTTCCTTGGCCAGCCCGACATAGTATTTGAGGTCGTATTTGGCGCGCGCCGGATCGAGGATGTCGCCGGTGTAGCATATCGCCGCTTCGACCAGCTTGCCCTCGGCGCCGACCGCGTCCATGGCGACCCGCATGTTCTCCACCCAGTTCAGGCAGTCGAAGACGCGGAACAGATCGACGCCGCCGGCTGCCGCCTGGCGGACGAAATGCTGGACGACATTGTCGGGATAGTTGGTGTAGCCGACGCCGTTGGCGCCGCGCAGAAGCATCTGCAGCAGAAGGTTCGGCGCCGCCTCGCGCACCTTGCTCAGCCGCTCCCACGGGTCCTCGGTGAGGAAGCGCATGGCGACGTCGAAGGTGGCGCCGCCCCAGCATTCCAGCGAAAGCAGCTGCGGCAACGCCCGCGCGTAAGTGCCGGCGATGCCGACGATGTCATGCGTTCGCATGCGCGTGGCAAGCAGCGACTGGTGGCCGTCGCGCATCGTCGTGTCGGTGACCAGCACCTGTCGCTGCTCTCGCATCCAGGCCGCGAATTTCTCCGGGCCGAGCGCATCGAGCCTCTGCTTGCTGCCATCCGGGACGTGACCGTTGAGATAGGGAACCACTGGCGCGGCCGCATTCGCCTTCGGCATCGGCCGGCCGCGCGTCTCGGGATGGCCGTTGACGCTGACATCGGCCAGGTAGTTGAGCAGCTTGGTGGCGCGGTCCTGCCGCTTCACCTGCTCGAACAGTTCCGGCGTCGTGTCGATGAACCTGGTCGTGTAGGAATTGTCGGCGAAGCGCGGGTGGTTGATGATCGCTTCGAGGAAGGTGAGGTTGGTGGCGACGCCGCGGATGCGGAACTCGCGCAGCGCCCGGTTCATGCGCGAGATCGCCTCGCCGGGCGTCGGCGCCCAGGCCGTCACCTTTTCGAGCAGCGGATCATAGAAGCGGGTGATGACCGCGCCCGAATAGGCGGTGCCGCCGTCGAGTCGGATGCCGAAGCCGGCCGCCTCGCGATAGGCGGTGATGCGGCCGTAGTCCGGGATGAAATTGTGCTCCGGATCCTCGGTGGTGATGCGGCACTGCAGCGCGTGGCCGTTCAGCCTGATGTCCTTCTGCGCCGGCACGCCCGATTGCTTCGTACCGATAGCGAAGCCGTCGAGGATATGGATCTGCGCCTTGACGATGTCGATGCCGGTTACCTGCTCGGTGACGGTGTGCTCGACCTGGATGCGCGGATTGACTTCGATGAAATAGAACTTGCCGGTGTCGGCGTCCTGCAGGAACTCGACCGTGCCAGCGCCGATATAGCTGGTCTCGCGCGCGATCTTCAGCGCATAGCCGCAAAGCTCCTGGCGCAGCTCTTCGCTGAGATAGGGCGCCGGCGCGCGCTCCACGACCTTCTGGTTGCGGCGCTGGATCGAGCAGTCGCGCTCGAACAGGTGCACGGCGTTGCGGTGGGTGTCGCCCAGCACCTGCACCTCGACATGGCGGGCGCGCTCGATCAGCTTTTCGAGATAGACCTCGTCCTTGCCGAAGGCCGCCTTGGCCTCGCGCTTGCCTTCCATGACCTCGCGCGCGAGGTCGGCCTCGGCGCGGATGGCGCGCATGCCGCGGCCGCCGCCGCCCCACGAGGCCTTCAGCATCACCGGATAGCCGATCGTCGCGGCGAGCTTCTTGACCTCGTCCATGTCGTCGGGCAGCGGATCGGTTGCCGGCACGACCGGCACGCCGACCTCGATCGCCAGGTTGCGCGCGGCGACCTTGTTGCCCAGCCGGCGCATCGTTTCCGGCTTCGGGCCGATGAAGGTGACGCCAGCCTCGGCGCAGGCCTCGGCGAATTCCGGGCTTTCCGACAGCAGGCCGTAACCGGGGTGAATGGCGTCGGCGCCCGACAACCTGGCGACCCGGATCACCTCCTCGATCGACAGGTAGCTTTCGATCGGCCCCATGTCCTTGGCCAGATGCGGTCCGCGCCCGACCTGGTAGCTCTCGTCGGCCTTGAAGCGGTGCAGCGAATATTTGTCCTCCTCCGCCCAGATCGCCACGGTTTTGAGGCCGAGCTCGTTGGCCGCGCGGAACACGCGGATGGCGATTTCGGACCGGTTGGCGACGAGGATCTTCGTGATGGCCAAGGACTGGGCTCCAGCAGCGTAAGGGAAGATGAACCGGCGCAATGATTAGCGTGAAAATGCTGCAGTGCAAACAAATTTGAGCGACACCTAAAACGATTTAAGTCGCTTGTTTGCGTCAAACTGTTATTGCCGTTGTTCGAACACCGTAAGCGGGCGGCCGACGGGCATTCCCGAGCGCGCGGCGCGGAGCTTTCCGGTCGGCCCCACCCGCAAACGAAAATGCCCGGCGCGAGCGCCGGGCATTTCCGAAACGTAGGCTAAAGCAGATCTCGCGATCTGCTTTACGGTTTGCCGGCTTATTTCTCGAAGTAGCTGTACTTGCCGTCGTCGCCCTTCTTCCACTCATAGATGACATAATCAGGACGGGTGATGTCGCCCTTGGCGTCGTAGCCGATGTCACCGATAGCGGTTTTCCAGGTGTTGGCCCTGATCGTCTCCGCAACCTTCTGCGCGTCGTCGGCCGAGCCGGTCTTGGCGATGGCCTGGGCGATGATCTGCACCGCGGCATAGGAGTAGAGCGTGTAGGCTTCCGGCTCGAAGCCGTTGGCGCGGAACTTCTCGACCACTTCCTTGGCGGCCGGATTCTTGCGCGGATCCGGAGCGAAGGTGTTGAGCGTGCCGGCAACGGCGTCGCCCGCGATCGAAGCCAGTTCGTTGGAGACGATGCCGTCGCCCGAGAACAGCGGCGCCTTCAGGCCCTGATCGGCCGACTGACGGATGATCAGACCGGCTTCGGTGTGCAGGCCGCCCCAGTAGATGAGCGTAACGCCGTTTTCCTTCATCTTGGCGATGAGGGCCGAGAAGTCCTTGTCGCCGACATTCACGCCTTCGTACAACACTTCCGTGATGCCGTTGGCGTTGAGGTTCTTCTTGGTCTCGTCGGCGAGGCCCTGGCCATAAGGCGTCTTGTCGTGGATGATGGCGATCTTGGCATCCTTGAAGTTCTTGGCGATGTAGTCGCCGGCCACCTTGCCCTGCTGGTCGTCACGACCGCAGGTGCGGAAGGTGTTCCACATGCCGCGCTCGGTGAACTTCGGGTTGGTCGCGGCCGGCGTGATCTCGAGGATGCCGTTTTCCTGGTAGACTTCCGAGGCCGGGATCGACACGCCGGAGTTGAAATGGCCGTCGACGAACTTGACGCCGTCGGCGACGAACTTGTTGGCGACCGAGATGCCCTGCTTGGGATCGGAGACGTCGTCGCCGATCTCGAGCTTGAGCTGCTGGCCATTGACGCCGCCTGCCGCGTTGATGTCGGCGATCGCCTGTTCCGCGCCCTTCTGCAACTGTGCGCCGAACGCGGCGTTCGGGCCGGTGATCGGACCGGCGACGCCGATCAGGATGTCAGCGGCCCACGCGCTGCCGCTGAACGCGACGAACGCGGTCAGCGCAACGGCGGACAAGAGTGATTTTTTCATTGAAACGCTCCCATTTACGGAGTGGGCGTGGATGATACTTTCATGCGATGCCCACCCTTATCGCAGAAAGCATAGAATGCCGATTTTCAGGCACTTGTCACGCCGATTCATGCCGGAAACGGCGTAATGGTGAACGTCAACCTTTCGGTTTCCAGCTTAATAAGGAAGCTCTTTCATAGAGCCAGTTATACTGTGTGACCATTTGGTTGGTGCGCGTGTATTGATAGCCGAGGAAGCCCAATATCATCAGCACGATGGTATCGATGATATAGTAATGCAGTGAGAACATCGTGCCGTCGAACAAGGCGTGATGGATGAACCTGATGCCGATGCCGAGACCGAGCATGTAGAAGAACAGCTGAACGTAGGTGCTCCAAGTCTGAGCGGCGGCCTTGCCGGTCATCCATGCCGCCCAGCCACCAAGCAGGCAGGTGACGAACAGGAACTGCCAGATCGAGGCTTCTTCGTAGATAATACCTTGCATGATTGATGTCCTCGATCTCAGTGATGTCCGCCTTCGAGATAGGCGGCGCGCACTTCCGGATTGGCGAGCAGTTCCTTGCCGGTGCCGCTCATCGTCACATTGCCGTTGACCATGACATAGCCGCGCGTGGCGAGTTTGAGCGCCCCAAAAGCGTTCTGCTCGACCAGAAACACGGTCAACCCTTGCGTCTTGTTGAGTTCGCGGATGGCATCGAAGATCTGCTTGACGATCAGCGGCGCGAGACCAAGCGACGGCTCGTCGAGCAGAAGCAGTTTCGGCCGCGCCATCAGCGCGCGCCCGATCGACAACATCTGCTGCTCGCCGCCCGACAGCGTGCCGCCACGCTGGCCGATGCGTTCCTTCAGCCGGGGGAACAGCGTGAACACCTTCTCGACGTCCTCGTCATAATGTTTGAGGTTGTCGAGGCTGGCGCCCATCTGCAGGTTTTCCATCACCGTCATGCGCGGGAAGATGCGGCGCCCTTCCGGCGACTGGGCGATACGCAGGCGTGCGATCTCATGCGTCGGCATCTTGGTGATGTTCGTGCCGGCGAAGGTGATGGTGCCGGTGCGGGCGCGCGGCGCGCCGAAGATGGTCATCATCAGCGTCGACTTGCCGGCGCCGTTGGCACCGATCAGCGCCACGATCTCACCCTGGTTGACGCTGACATCGACGCCGTTCAGCGCGCGGATGTTGCCGTAGTAGGTCTCGACACCCTTGATGTCGAGCAGCGTTGTGCCGGCCATTATTTACGCCCTCCACGCGTCGCGGGCTTGGCCGCCACTTCCTTCGCCAGCGTCTTCGCCTGGCCGATCCAGTCTTCGCGGGCAATACGCCCGTCAAAGGCGAGATAGGCCTCCGCCGCCTCGATGTCGGCCTTCTTCCAGGCCGCTATCTGGTCGAAATGGAAGATTCCGTGCTCGTTCAGCTTGCGCTCGTTGACCGGACCGATGCCCTTGATGCGGATCAGACTGTCTGCCTTGCCGCCACGCGGCGCGTCGAGGCGATTGGAGATGCCGCCGGCTTTCGCGGCCGGGGCCTTTGCGGCTGCCTTTTTCGCCGGCGCTTTTGCGGCCGGCTTCTTCGCCGCCGGCTTCGTCGCTGCCGGAGCCGCGGTCGGCTTGCTGGCGATCGCCGCGGCGCGCGCATCGACCTGCGCCGCTTTCGAGGCGCCCTTCGACACCGTGACCCGCTCGCCCTCGTCGGCGTGTTCGACGCTGTCGGAAACCGGCCCGGCCATCATCGAAGCGGAATTGCCCGGTCCGTGCGCCGCATCCGGCCCGGTATCGAGCTGCTCGATGACGTCCTCGTCGCCAACTTCGGTCAGCACGGTCTCGACCTCCTCGTCGTCGACGCCGAGATAGGCGGCGATGACGCGCGGATCGGTGCGCACCGACTGCGGATTGCCGTCGGAGATCTTGCGGCCGTATTCGAGCACGACGACATGGTCGGAGATCTGCATCACCACCGACATGTCGTGCTCGATGAGCAGGATCGAGGTGCCGGTGCTCTTGATGCCCATCAACAGCTCGTTGAGCGCCGCCGATTCCTTCGGATTGAGGCCGGCGGCCGGTTCGTCGAGGCACAGAAGCTCCGGCCCCGTGCACATGGCGCGCGCGATTTCCAGGCGCCGCTGCGCGCCATAGGGCAGGTCGCCGGCGGGATCGTCGGCGCGGTCGACGAGATCGGCCTTGTCCAGCCAGTGCCTCGCGAGCTCGATCGACTCGGCCGAGGCCTGGCGATAGCTCGGAAAGCCGAAGAGGCCAAGAAGCGTATAGCCCGAGGCCTTCATCAGCTTGTTGTGCTGCGCGACCAGAAGGTTCTCCAGCAGCGTCATGCCCGAGAACAGGCGGATGTTCTGGAAAGTGCGCGCCACCTTGGCGCGCGCCGGGATCTCGTGGTTGGGCAGGCGCTCGAGCAGATAGGTCGAGCCGTCGTTCCGGTTGAGAGTGATCATGCCCTCAGACGGCTTGTAGAAGCCGGTGATGCAGTTGAACACCGTGGTCTTGCCGGCGCCGTTCGGGCCGATCAGCGCGGTGATCTCGCCGCGCCTGGCCTGGAACGACAGGTCGCCGATAGCGACCAGGCCGCCGAACTTCATCGACAGATGCTCGACCTGCAGGATGAAGTCTTTCGAGGAAGGGGTCGCGTTCATCAGCCGTGCCCCTCCTTGGTGAAGGAGCTTGAAACCGCTCTTCGCTCCTTCAGGAAGGCTGTCGGTTCTCGGCTGCCGACGAAGCCCCGCGGCTTCCATAGCATGACGATGACCATGGCCATGCCGAACAGAAGCATGCGGTACAGTTCAGGCGTGAAATCGGGACCGAAGACCCGCTTCAGGAAGTCGAGTTCTCGCAACGCTTCGGTGCCGCCGATCATCACCAGTGCCGCTACGGCGATGCCGACCAGCGAACCCATGCCGCCGAGCACGACGATGGCAAGGACTATCGCCGATTCCAGGAAGACGAAGGATTCGGGGCTGACGAAACCTTGCCGTGCGGCGAAGAACGAGCCGGCGAAGCCGCCGAACATGGCGCCGGTGGCGAATGCCGTCAGCTTGGTGGTGGTGGTGTTGATGCCGAGCGAGCGGCAGGCGATCTCGTCCTCGCGTAGCGCTTCCCACGCCCTGCCGACCGGCAACCGGCGCAGCCTGATGGTAACGAAGGCGGTCAAAAGACAGAGTCCGAGGATCAGATAGTAAAGGAAGATCTTGTAATAGGCGCTCGATGTGGCGATGTGCAGCACCTTGGCGATGTAGTTCGGATCAGAGACGTTGAACGACATCAGTCCGAAGAAGGAGACCTTGGGAATGCCGGAAATGCCGGCCGAACCGTTGGTCACTTCGCGCCAGTTGATCAGGACGAGGCGGATGATCTCGCCGAAGGCCAGCGTCACGATCGCCAGATAGTCGCCCCGAAGCCTGAGCACCGGGAAGCCGAGCATGACGCCCCAGAAGGCGGCCATGCAGCCGGCGGCCGGAAGCAGGATCCAGAACGACAGGCCGAAATGCGTGCCGAGCAGCGCGTAGGCATACGCGCCGACAGCGTAGAAAGCGACATAACCGAGATCGAGCAGGCCGGCGAGGCCGATGACGATGTTCAGCCCCCAGGCCAGCATCACGTAGATCAGGATCTGTATGCCGAAATTGTCGACCCACTTCAGAGAACCCTGAAAGCCTCCCGCCATCGATCCTGTCATCAGCGCAAGCACCAGCACGACGACGATCGGATAGAGCGCCAGCGCGCTGATGCCCAACGCCGAGAAGTGGGCGTGGATGAAGGCCCGGAAATAATACATTACCCAGGCGATGGCATAGATGATCGCCAGCGCCCGCACGAAGCGTGCGTAGCCGGCAAGGTCGGGTCCGAGCAGCCCGTCAAGCGAGCCGGCCAGCACAAACAGCAAGGCTGCGACAACGACCGCTGCTATGAAGTAAGGCGTCCTGAAGAAGCGTGCTGCCATGGTGTCGGGCAGCAGGCCTGTGTCGATGTCGGCGATCTTCAGGCTGGCCACGAAGGGCTGGCCATAGGCGATATACAGGAAGCGGCCCAGGGCAGTGGCGATGACCACAATGGCCAGCAGGCCCCAGCGCTGCACCAGGATCAGTTCGTTGCTGATGTTCTGGTCTGTCCTGAGACCGATGAACAGCACGAACAGGCCAAGCGAGATGGCGCCTGCATAGAGCGCTTCGCGAAAAGCGCGCTGGACTGGAGTAGCGACGGTGTCGCGCTCCGAAGACACGGTAACGGCCATGAGATCAGACCTTTTCGACTTCAGGCCGGCCGAGGATGCCGGAGGGCAGGAAGATGAGCACGATCGCCAGGATCGAGAAAGCGGCGACGTCCTTGTAGTCGATCGAGAAATAAGCCGACCACATGCTCTCGATGAAGCCGATGAGCAGTCCGCCGAGCACCGCGCCGGGCAGCGAGCCGATGCCGCCCAGCACGGCTGCCGTAAAGGCCTTCACGCCCGGCACGAAGCCGTCCGAGAACACCACGACGCCGTAGTACATCAGGAACAGCGTGCCGGCGACGGCGGCAAGGGCGGCCCCCATGATGAAGGTGATGGAGATGGTGCGGTCGACGTCGATGCCGAGCAGCGCCGCCATCTTGCGATCCTGCTCGCAGGCGCGTTGCGCCCGCCCGAGCGCCGTCCTGTTGACGAGATACCAGAAGATCACCAGCAGCGCGGCGGTGACCAGCACGATGATGATCTGCTTCAGCGAGATGCTGATGCCGTCGATCGTGTAAACCTGCGACACCATCGGCGGGATCGGCTTGTTGCGCGGGCCTTGCGTGACCTGCACGAAATTGGACAGCGCGATCGACATGCCGATGGCGGTGATCAGCGGCGCCAGCCGGAACGATCCGCGCAGCGGCCGATAGGCCACTTTTTCGATCGTCCAGTTGTAGAGGCTGGTGAGGAGCATCGCCACGATCATCATGATCAGAAGCGCCACCACGACCGGCACCGAATAGAACAATGCGCCAAGGATCAGGAAGACAATGAGCGCGGTGAAGGCGCCGACCATGAAGATGTCGCCATGGGCGAAATTGATCATGCCGATGATGCCATAGACCATCGTATAGCCGATCGCGATCAGGCCATAGATCGATCCCAACGTCAGCCCATTGATAAGCTGCTGGACGAAGTACTGCATATTTATGCGGCTCCCCTGGAATGTCGCCTTTCAGGACGCATTCCTTTTCGTATTTCCCCTAGTCGTAAAGTTTCGAGCCCGGATTGCAACGTGATTTTTCAATCGCTCTGCGTGGTTTGGAAGCACGCCGTCCGATTGCCCGTTTTTTTCGCGCCCGACCCCTGGACTATCGCGGACCGTAGCATTGGCACAACGCAATGTCTTTGACGATTCAACCTTATGATGGGCCTCATGTCGAAGAAATCGGCGTCAAAATAAGTTGATGAGAAGAATTCTTGCAAGAACCGAGGCGCTGCTTTTTGGACCGCCGCGCCTTCCGTTGGGTGAGGTTTGCGTCATCTGTGACGGCCATGTGACGGCGAGACGCCTTCGGCGGAAGGCGTCTCGCCGAAATAGAAAAGCCTTGAAGCGACGTCTCAGCAAGCAGAGCCTCCCTCTCCATTGAGACTGTGCTTTTCGGCCCCCCTCGGGCGACGATCGATGACGACAAGCGCTATTTTCTGACGATGTCGGCTCGGCCTCAGCGGCCGAAGTCAATTCGCCCACTGGTTCCGCGATCAGGTGTCGGCGAAAGCGGAAAGCGAAGCCAAAGCGCATGCCGGCTGATCGTATCAGGTGACGACGAAGCCGTGCGCGAACGGATCGCGGTCGTCGATGAAGATGGTGTTCAGCCCGGTCATGCGGGCCCAGCCGCCGATCGAGGGGATGATCGCCGGCTTGCCGGCGACGCTGACCTCTTTTTCGACCCTGCCCTTGAACAGCGAGCCGATGATGGATTCGTGGACAAAACTATCGCCGGGCTTGAGCCTGCCCTTGGCATGGAGTTGCGCCATGCGTGCCGAGGTGCCGGTGCCACAAGGGCTGCGGTCGATCGCCTTGTCGCCATAGAACACGGCGTTGCGGGCGTCGGCCTCGGCATGCTTCGGCTTGCCGGTCCACAGCATGTGCGACAGCCGGTTGATGCCGGGATTCTCCGGATGCACGAAGGAGTATTTCTCGTTGAGGCGCTGCCGCACCACCGGGCTCCAGGCGATGAGGTCGCCCGCCGAATAGTCGGCCATGTCCCGGTAATTCTGCTGCGGCTCGACGATGGCGTAGAAATTGCCGCCATAGGCGACATCGACGCTGATCTCGCCGAGCACCGGGCATTCGACGGTCAGGCCTTCGGCATAGAGGAAGGACGGCACGTTGGTGATGCGCACCTCCTCGACATACTCGCCGGCCTGTTTGTATTCGGCGATGACGAGGCCGGCCGGCGTGTCGAGCCGCAGCACGCCCGGCGTCTTCGGCTTCACCAGCCCATGCTCGATCGCCATCGTCACCGTGCCGATGGTGCCGTGGCCGCACATCGGCAAGCAGCCCGAGGTCTCGATGAACAGGATGGCGATGTCGCAGTCCTCGCGCGTCGGCGGATAGAGGATCGAGCCCGACATCACGTCATGGCCGCGCGGCTCGAACATCAGCCCGGTGCGGATCCAGTCATATTCGGCGAGGAAATGCGCCCGCCGCTCCATCATCGTCGAGCCCTCGAGCAATGGCCCGCCGCCGGCGACCAGCCGCACCGGATTGCCGCAGGTGTGGCCGTCGATGCAGAAGAAGGATTTCTTGGCCATCATATTCTCTTTTCAGAAACGCTCTGGACGGAATGGGGTGAGATCGAGCGGCGGAGTCTGCCCGACAACGAGATCGCGGATCAAGCGGCCGGTCGCCGCCGACTGGGTCAGGCCGAGATGGCCGTGCCCGAAGGCATAAAAGACATTCGGCGCGCGCGCCGCGCCGATCACCGGCAAGGAGTCCGGCAGCGACGGGCGATAACCCATCCACTCGCGTCCGCCCGACGGGTCGAGCCCGGGCAGGAAACGCTTCGCCTTCTCCAGCATTGCCTTCGACCGCGCGAAGTTGGGCGGCCGCTCGATGCCACCGAGCTCGACCGCGCCGCCGACGCGCAGGCCTGTTTCGAGCGGCGTGATGACGAAGCCATGTCCGGAAAAGATCAGCTGCCGCTTCACGTCGAAGGCGGACACCGGCAGCGTCGTGTTGTAGCCACGCTCGGTTTCGAGCGGAATGCGGTCGCCGAGATTCCTCGCCAGGAGATGCGACCAGGCGCCCGCGGCGATCAGGAGTTTCCTTGCCCTCCGCCTGGTGCCGTCGGCCAGGACGATCGTGGCGCCGTTTGCGTCCGCTTCCACGCGTTCGATACGCGCATGCTCGAAACGGGCGCCGAGCCTCTCCGCATAGGCCCAGACCGCCTTGCCGAGCAGTTTGGGATCGGCGACCGTTTTCCAGCCTGGCACGAAGGTCCCCTTGACGAAGCGCGGCGCCAGACCTGGCTGGAGCGCTGCCATTTCCTCGCCCTCGACATGGCGAAAGCCGATGCCGAAACGCCCGCGCTCGGCCCAGCCGGGCAGCGAGGCACGGAACTCCGCCTCGCTCTCATAGAATTCCAGCGAACCATCCTCGCGCAGCATCGGCCGCGTGCCGGAGCGGTCGAGCAGTCCCATCCATTCGGCTTCGGCGAGCTTCATCATACCGACCTGCGCCGCCAGGCTCGCTTCGTAGTGCTTGGCGGCGCCCGCGCGCCAGAAGCGGATCAGCCAGGGCAGCAGCTTGGGCAGATAGGCCGGCGGGATGGCCAAAGGTCCGAGCGGGTCGGCGAGCCATTTCGGCAATTGCCGGATCATGCCCTTATGCGCCAGCGGCAGCACGTCGGAGAAGGCGAAAGCGGCGGCGTTGCCGGAGCTCGTCTCCTCGCAGATGCCGGTACGATCGAAGACGGTAACGCCGCGACCCGCTTCAGACAGCAGGGTCGCGGCGCAGATACCGACGATGCCGCCACCGATGATGGCGATGTCTTCCCCTTCTCCCCGTTCACGGGGAGAAGGTGCCCGAAGGGCGGATGAGGGGCGGCGCCCCTCCTCGGAATTTTTCTGCACGTGAAGGCTGTTCCCTTATTCGGCCGCCACCAGCTTTTCCGTCGATCGAGGAGAGTTCTGGAACGACGGCAGCTTCGGCCGCACCACCAGCGCATCCCGGACGATCTTCTCGACCGCCTTGCGGCGTTCGCCCGACAGCGGCTGGCGCGGCATGCGCACACGGTCATTGGTACCGATCGCCAGCACTTCGGCAAGCTTGATGTTTTGGACCAGATAGGTGGAGACATCGAGGTCGAGCAAGGGCCGGAACCAGCGGTAGATCGCCAGCGCTTCCTCGCGGCGGCCCTCTCTCATCAGTTGGTAGATCGCTACCGTCTCGCGCGGGAAGGCGGTGACGAGGCCGGCGACCCAGCCGATGGCGCCGACCGACAGCGCCTCGAAGGCGAGATTGTCGACACCGGTGAAGAGGTCGTAGCGGTCGCCGAACCGGTTGATGATCTCGGTCGAGCGGCGGATGTCGTCGGACGATTCCTTGATGGCGACGAAACGCTTGTCCGACGCCAGCTCCTCCATCAGCTCGACGGTCACGTCGACGCGATAAGCGAGCCGGTTGGAATAGATCATCACCGGCAGGTCGCCGGCTTCCGCAACTGCACGAAGGGCGGCGACCGTCTCTTGCGGGTCGGTGTGGTAGATCGGACTCGGCACCACCATCAGCCCATCGGCGCCTTCCTTGGCGGCGCGCTTGGCGATAACAGCCGCCTCGCGCGTGCCGGGCTCGTTGACGGTCAAAAGCACCGGCTTCTTGCCGGCGACTTTCTGCGCCGTCTTCAGCACTTCGATCTTTTCGTCCGGCGACAGCATCGGCCCTTCGCCGAGCGAGCCGCACACGATGATGCCGTCGCAGCCGGCCTCCATCTGCAGTCCGTAGCAGCGCTCCATCTCGGCATGGTCGAGTCGGTCGTCGGCTGTGAATTTGGTCGTGACGGCGGGGAAAACTCCGGTCCACATGGTTTGTTTCTCCGATTGATATATCAGTCGTATATCTATTAAAAGCTGGCTCGTCAATGCTGAATCCACTATGATATATGAAAAATATATCAGGAGCCTGCCATTGATCTCCCCTCTGATATCCGCTGAAACGAACGCGACCTTCGAGCCGGCGGCGACCAAGGCCTACCGCGCGCTGGAGCATATGATCGTCACGCTTGAGCTGGCGCCGTCGAGCTTCGTCACCGAAGGCGCGCTGATCGAGCGGCTGGGTCTCGGACGCACCCCCGTGCGCGAGGCGATCCAGAGGCTCGCCTGGGAAGGCCTTCTCGACATAAGACCCCGCGCTGGCATCGCGGTCGCGCCGCTTCACGCCGGCGACTGGCTGCGGGTGCTGGATGCGCGGCGCGGCATCGAGGTGGTGCTCGCCCGCTCGGCCGCCCGCTTCGTCACGCGCGAGGCCGCCGACCTGTTCCACGAGGCGGCCCTGGCCATGCAGAAGGCGGTGATCTCCGGCAACGTGCTTGCCTTCATCCAGGCCGACAAGGCGCTCGACGAGGCGCTGGCAATCGCCGCCGACAACCCTTTCGCGGCGCGCGTGGCCGCCCCCTTGCAGACGCACAGCCGCCGCTTCTGGTATCGCTACAAGGCCGACACCGGGCTGGCCGAATCAGCCGAGCACCACGTGGCGCTGATCCGTTCCATCCTCGACGGCGACGAGGAAGGCGCCGCCAAGGACGCCAAGAAACTGATGGCGCTGCTGCGCGGTCATGCCGAGGTGGCCGCCACGCGCTGAGCGGGGTCAGCGCCTGCCAGAGGCGTCCTCAGCCGCCGGGTTGCCCGACCGCGGTGGCCTGCGTGTCTTCCCATCCGTCGCCCGCCGCCAGGATGCAACTCTGGCCTTTGACGTCGGTCATCAGGATGGTCCAGGTTCCGCTTGCCGAGACGTACACCTCGAAGATGGCGGCTTGACCGGCCACGCCATATCCCAGCCGCTTCTCCTCGAATGCTTCCGCCAGCCTCGCGACCAGATAGTCATGGCCGCCGCAGATGACTTGCGCCCGCGCCGGGATAGCCGATAGCGCCATCAGGGCGCCAACGACTGCAAGCTTGACCCATCGAAACGAAAAATCGCGTGCCATTGGGCACCTCCTTCGCCTTCGCATTCCGGCAAGGGAGGCACATTCGGCCGCCTCAGTGTGCCGGAGCGCTCCAGGCCGGATTCGACGTCTTCATCACGTCACTCCTTCTGGTTTCCGGTCTGTCCCAGGGAGATCATGACTCCCTGGATTCGATATGGTGAAGCTTCGCTCCGTAAACAAGCGGGGGGCGCTGACAGCCCCTGAGCCGCCCGCAACCAACCCGGGAGCGGACACTCTACGGCGAATTTCTCATGCGCCTGGCATGGCTGCCGCGATCGTAGGGCTGTCCCAGCCCTCGCCCACGGAAAGGATGCAGCTTTGCCCCTTGGTGTCGGAGGCAAGCACGGTCCAACTGCCCTGATCCGACACGAAGATCTCGAGCACGACGTTAGGATTGATCAGACCGCGCCCGGCCTCGCTTTCGTGGAACTTGTCGCCGAGCGCCTTGATGATGTCGGCGCGCGGAGCGCATTGCGCCGCCGCGTTCGCCGACGCCGATCCACCGGTGACCACCGCCGCCGCCAGCATTGTCGCCATAAGAAATCGTGTCATCTGACACCTCCTCGCGCCAGACGCGAACCCCGGCTGCCACCGGCGCTGTTTGATTTGCCTGCACGCATGGCAGGAATACAGCCTAAGACGGAGGGTGGTCTGTTGGTTCCATCACACGGCGATGGAATTATTAGAAGGTGCGGATGCTCTCCTCGCGCGATGCATCAGAATTCATGCACCTGAAGTTGCGCTTCGCCTTTGGCGGCGTGATCTGGACAGTGCAAGGCTGGTGGACGAAAGCCGCAGCATTCCACCTGCATCCACAAAAAGAAGGCGCGGCTTGCACCGCGCCTCCCCAATGTTGGCTTGGACGACCTGTCCGGGCTCAGTTCATCGTCGGGATGACGAATTCCGCGCCATCCTTGATGCCTGCCTGCAGGCCCGCAGCCGAAGGCGAGGACGTGCAAACAGGAAACCGTCCGGCTAAGACCTGTTGATATTCAGGATTCCACATCGGGCTTGATCATGATTCAAGCTTCGGATGGAACGATTCGTGCTGA
>NZ_VFTK01000023.1:0-116528 GCF_006439495.1 Mesorhizobium sp. B3-1-8 | reverse complement strand
GTCCTCCGGCGGACAAGAAAACTGTCACCCATGCAATCGGTCCATTCTGTTACCTATCTATCCGGTTCGGACACCGGCACCTTCTCCCCGTATAGTGACGGGGAGAAGGCAGCTAATTCGATCAGTCCTGGTTCGCCTTGACCTTGACGCCCAACGTCTTCGGCAGGTCGAGCGGGTTGGACATGGCGCCGGCCATGATCAGCGCGAAGGGCACCGACGACGGCGGCTCGGCCGAGATTTCCAGGCTCTTCGGGTCATCGAGGAAGGTGTTGACGGCAGCCGACACCTCGGCCGTCAGCTCGGGATTGTTGAGCTGCGCCATGCCGAACGGCACGATCGCCTTGGCCTGGTTGGCGACGTCCTTGGCCGACATGCCCTGCTGCTTGCCGACATAGTCGAGCACCTTGCCGGTGAGCGAATCGTCCTCGAAGCGCACCGAGGCGCCGTTGAAGGAAAGCTGCTGCATCAGGCCGAGCATGGCCATCCCTTGCGCGGAATTGTCGGCGCCTTCCGGCTGGGCGGCGAGCTTCTTCTGCATCTCCTGCATCGACTTGATGAAGTCGACCGTGTAGCCGCCGAGGTCGAAGGTCATGCCGAGCGTTCCGGCATTTTCGACCGAGACGTCATATTTCGACAGCTCCATCTTGCCGTCGCTCGGCTGCCAGGTTCCGGCCATCGCGATGTTGCCCGAGATGTTCTGGTAGCCCAGCGCCTCGATGGCTTCCTTCGACTTCGGATCGTCGACCAGCGACAGGTCGGCGGTAAATTTTTCGGTGTTGGCGGTGAAGTCCATCGCCTTGCCGTCGGCCGGCGGGGTGATCTGGACGGCAAGCCCGTCCATCGCGAAAGCCGTCTTGTCGCCGACCTTGACCGTCATGTTGGAGAGTTCCGCCGACTTGTACATCATCAGCGAGCCGAGCGGATCGGTGCCGCCTTCGGCGGGAACCTTCATGTCGTGGATGACCACCGGGCTGAGGTTGAGTGTCACGCCATCCTTGCTGTGTTTGAAAGGCGAGGTCGAGACGGTGGCGATCTCATAGCCGCCGTTGGCTTCGCTGACCCCTTCCAGCTTCACGTCGCCGATCGGCAGCGCTTCCTTCTCGGCCGCCGGCTTGATGGAAACGCCCTGCAGCACGGCGTTCGAATCGTCGCCGGAGACGCCTGTCCAGGAAATGTCGACGCCCTGGGCGGCAAGGGCTGCCTTGATGCGCTCGGCCACCGCCGGATCGGCGGCGAAGGCCGCATTGAGCGGCAGCGTCAGCAGAAAGGTCGAAAAAGCCAGTTTCTTGAGCGTTGAGCGTTGGATTGTCATGGCGAGTTCCCTGTCCTGATTGGCTATGTGAAATTGTTTTGAAATCTGCTCCATCACCATTCCGTGACGAACGGGACGGGAAAAAGGCATTTCCGGCCCCATTTGTCGAAAACGGCGATGAAAAGCAAACGCCGGTCGGCAGCCATTGCCCGATGCGGTGAATTTGTCATGAAGGCCGCGGCCCCTTCCGCCAGCGTGTTGCATGCGAGATAGAGGCCGCATGTAACGGATTGATGTTGGCCGGAGTCATGACGCCGCCGCGGCCTGTTGCAGGTCGGCGGCAAATTGCAGCCGCCGCCTTGGTGCTTCCGTGAAATCCTTCACACCGCCGGTGCGCGTCCACGGCCGCGACGAATCCGCCGATGTTCACGCCGGCGCTTGCCGCGAATCATCCGCTCGGCTAGTCCAAACCCATGGGAAAGCGGCTTTTGCCGCCGCAGGACAATGGCGGCGGCGACCACATCGAACCGGTCGACCTGAAGGAAGCGCTTGAAAAGCGCTATCTCGCCTATGCGCTGTCGACCATCATGCACCGGGCACTGCCGGATGTGCGCGACGGGCTGAAGCCGGTCCATCGCCGCATTATGCATGCCATGCGCCTGCTCAGGCTCAACCCCGGCCAGGGTTTTGCCAAATGCGCAAAAATCGTCGGCGAGGTGATGGGCAATTTCCACCCGCATGGCGACCAGTCCATCTATGACGCGCTGGTGCGATTGGCGCAGGATTTCTCGATGCGCTACCCGTTGGTCGACGGGCAGGGCAATTTCGGCAATATCGACGGCGATAACGCCGCCGCCATGCGCTACACCGAAGCGCGCATGACCGAGGTGGCGTCGGAACTGCTGGAAGGCATCACCGAAGATGCCGTCGACTTCCGCCCGAATTATAATGGAGACCATGAAGAGCCAGTGGTGCTCCCCGGCGCCTTCCCAAACCTGCTCGCCAACGGTTCCTCCGGCATTGCCGTCGGCATGGCGACTTCCATCCCGCCGCACAACGCGGCCGAGCTTTGCGACGCGGCACTTCACCTGATCGAGCATCCGGACGCGCCGGTGGCGAAACTGATGGATTTCGTTCAGGGTCCGGATTTCCCGACCGGCGGCATCATTGTCGACAGCCGCGCCTCGATCCTCGAAGCCTATGAAACGGGCCGTGGCGGTTTTCGCGTGCGCTCGAAATGGGGTCAGGAAGACCAGGGCAGGGGCACCTGGAGCATCGTCGTCACCGAAATCCCCTACGGCGTCCAGAAGGCCAGGCTGATCGAGAAGATCGCCGAGCTGTTGATGGCGCGCAAGCTGCCGCTGCTCGAAGACGTCCGCGACGAGAGTGCGGAAGACATCCGCGTCGTCCTGGTGCCGAAGAGCCGCACGGTCGATCCCGGCATCCTGATGGAATCGCTGTTCAAGCTCACCGAGCTCGAAAGCCGCTTCCCGCTCAACATGAACGTTTTGTCGCGCGGCAAGGTGCCGAACGTCCTGTCGCTGAAGGGCGTGCTGAAGGAGTGGCTCGACCACCGCCGCGAGGTTTTGATCCGCCGCTCGAAATACCGGCTCGGCGAGATCGAGAAGCGGCTGGAAATCCTCGCCGGCTATCTGATCGCCTATCTCAACATCGACGAGGTCATCCGGATCATCCGCGAGGAGGATGAGCCCAAGCAGGTGATGATAGCCCGCTGGTCGCTCACCGACAACCAGGCCGAAGCGATCCTCAACATGCGCCTGCGCGCGTTGCGCAAGCTCGAAGAGATCGAGATCCGCAAGGAATTCGACGGCCTCACCGCCGAGAAGAAGCAGATCGAGGCCCTGCTGGCTTCCGACGCCAAGCAATGGTCGACGATCAAGTGGGAAGTCACCAAGATCCGCGACACGTTCGGTCCGGAGACCGAACTCGGCAAGCGTCGCACCCAGTTCGCCGATGCGCCCGAGCATGACCTGACCGACATCGCGCACGCCATGATCGAGCGCGAGCCGGTCACTGTCGTTGTGTCGGAAAAGGGCTGGCTGCGCGCCATGAAGGGCCACCTGACCGACCATTCGCAGCTCGCCTTCAAGGAAGGCGACAGCCTGAAGCTCGCCTTCCATGCCCAGACTACGGACAAGATCCTGGTCTTCACCACCGGCGGCAAGTTCTACACCATCGGCGCCGACCGGCTGCCGGGCGGGCGCGGCCATGGCGAGCCGATCCGCATCATCGTCGACATGGAGAACGATCAGGACATCGTCACCGCCTTTGTCCATGATCCCAAACGCAAGCTGCTGCTCGTCTCCTACGACGCCAACGGTTTCGTCGTTTCGGAGGAAGAGGTCGTCGCCAACACCCGCAAGGGCAAGCAAGTGATGAACGTCAAGGCGCCGGACGAGGCCAAGCGCTGCATCCCGGTGTCGGGCGACCATCTCGCCATTGTCGGCGAGAACCGCAAGATGCTGGTCTTCCCGCTGGCCGAAATCCCGGAAATGGCGCGCGGCAAGGGCGTGCGCCTGCAGAAATACAAGGATGGCGGCGTGCTGGACCTGAAGACCTTCACCCTCGAGACGGGGCTCTCCTGGCAGGATTCGGCCGATCGCACCTTTACCAAGTCGCGCGAGGAGCTTGCCGAGTGGATCGGCGCGCGCGCCGCGGCCGGCCGCATGGTGCCGAAGGGTTTCCCCAGGACGGGCAAGTTCGGGTGAAGTTAGCTCATCTCCCCCACGAGAGGGGAGATCAGTCAATCATTTGGACTATCGTCACGATTGCTGCACTATGATGGTGCATAAGCATCCATTGAACCATCGGGCAGGGGAGAAACGCACGCTTGAAGCGGGCTGAAATCCAGAAACCGGGGCAGCGCCTGTTCGGCCTGTCGACGCCGCTCAGGGCGGCCGTCATCCCGCCGCTGTCGGCGGCGCGTTGGCTCCTGGTGCTGATCGCCGCCGCCGGCGTCTATTTCTTCCACGGCTTCCTGTTCCCGGTGCTGGCCGCCCTCGTCATCGCCTTCGCCAGCTGGCCGCTCTACCGCCGGCTGCTCGTCGCCGTCGGCGGCAACCGCACCGTCGGCGCGACCTTGGCCATACTTTTCATCCTCACCTTCCTGGTCGTGCCGATCGCGCTTGCCGGCACCTATGCCATCAACGAGCTGCGCGAGTGGGTGACCTGGGCGATCGAGACCAATCGGCACGGCGCGGTGACACCGGGTTGGATCGCCACCATGCCGGTCGTCGGCGAGTGGCTGAACGAGCAGTGGACGGGCTATCTCGGCCATCCCGGCGGCATCGGCGAATTGATCCAGCTGATCAGCGGCTCCAATATCGGCAGCATCTATCGCGGCGCCTTGGCCGCCGGCGGCAGCGCCTTCGGCCTGTTGCTGACGCTTCTGTTCATGATGATCGCGCTGTTCTTCGCCTATCGCGACGGCGAATCTTTCGCGGCCCAGGTCGATCGCCTCGGCGAACGCATCCTGCCGACACGCTGGGAGCGGATCTCGCGTGTCGTGCCGGCAACCATCTCCTCGACGGTCACCGGCATGACCATCATCGCCATCGGCGAGGGCCTGGTGCTCGGCATCGCCTATTGGCTCGCCGGCGTGCCGTCGCCGGTGACGCTCGGCGCGCTTACCGGCATCATGGCGCTGATCCCGGGCGGCGCGCCGCTCTCCTTCACCCTGGTGTCGATCTACCTCGCCGCCAGCGGCAAGCTTTTCGCCGGCGCGGCCCTGTTCATCTGGGGCGCGGTCGAGCTCTTCATCGTCGACAAGACCTTGCGGCCCAAGCTCGTCGGCGGCCCGATCAAGCTGCCTTTCCTGCCGACCTTTTTCGGCCTGATCGGCGGCGTCAAGACGATGGGTTTCCTCGGCCTGTTCATCGGCCCGGTGTTGATGGCGCTGCTCGTCGCCATCTGGCGCGAATGGCTGCGCGAGGTCGAGATCATGGACGAGCTTCCGCCTGTCGCCGACGAGGCCGGCGCGCCGCCCCGGATCGAGGCTGCCGCCGAGCCAAGGAAGATTCAGGCTGGGTGATGCACCGCGAGGTCCGCACGGCGCTTGCGGCCCTCATGCAATTGCCAGAGCGAATGCGCGACCAGCGTTACGATCATGATGCCGCCGCCGATCAGGCTGTTGCGTGACGGTGTCTCGGCGAAGATCATCCACACCCAGACCGGCGCCAGGATCGTTTCCAAGAGATAGAACATCGCGACTTCCGCGCCCGAGATGTATTTCGGTCCGTTGGCGAGGCAGAAGAACGCGATCGGCATGACGACGCCGCCGTTCAGGATGATCCACCACGGCGCTTCGACTTGAAAGCCGGTCCTGGAGACCATGAACGCCGCCACTCCAAAAGGCAGGATCACGCCGATAAGCGCGGTAAAGCCCATGTCCTTGCCGCTGGCGCGCGAGATGGTGATGGCGCAGGCAATCAGGAAGGCCGAACACAATGCCATCAGGTCGCCGAACAAATATCCGGTGCCGACGGAATCGCCGACGATGATGGCGACGCCGACGATCATCAGCGCCATTGCGGCGAGGGTCAGCGGTCGCGGCCGCTCCTTCAGGAACAGCCACGACAGCAGCGCCGCGAAGACGGTGTTGAAGGCCAGGATGAAGACCAGATCGGCTGTCGATGTATGATAGACGGCTGTCATGAAGGCGACCGCGCCGAGCCCGTAAATCACGGCCACGACCAGCCCCGACCAGCCGGGTATGAGCTGCGGCGCATTCTTGCTGTACAAGCGCCAGACCGCCCACATGATCAGCGCCGCCGCCAAGGTGCAGCTGGTGCGCAGCAAAAGGATGGTCCAAGCTTCGCCATCCGCGAGCCGGATCAGCGGAATATCTATGCTCAGCACCAGACCGCCGATGGCGGTGACGAGGAGGCCTTTCTGGTGATCGGTGTGGGAAGACATGTGATCGTTCTCGAAACAAAGCGAGAGCAAGGGCCGGCGCGATTGCACACCTCGCGCGCGAGGGCGCGCAAGATCGGCGTCTTCTCCCTTGAAACACAATAAGGGCGGGTTCGGGAAAACTGTTTTAGCGACTGACCGCTTCGTGGTCGTAGCGTTCCCAGCCTTTCGGGCCGAGATGCTCCTGCGGCATGAAGCGCATCTTATAATTCATCTTGCGCGAGCCGTTGACCCAGTAGCCGAGATAGACGTGGGGCAGTCCCATCGCCTTGGCGCGGGCGATGTGATCGAGGATCATGAAGGTGCCGAGCGAGCGGTCCTCGAAGTCAGGATTGAAATAGGAATAGACCATCGACAGGCCATCGGCCATCTTGTCGGTGAGCGCGACCGCGATCAGCTCGCCATGGCCCTTGCCGGTGATGAACGTGTCGGGGCCGCGACGCCGGTATTCGATGATCTTGGTGTCGACATGCGTGTCTTCCACCATCATCGCATAGTCGAGCACGGTCATGTCCGACATGCCGCCACGGCGATGGCGGGCGTCGAGATAGCCGCGGAAGAGCGAGTATTGCTCGGTCGAGGGCTGCGCGTCATGCATGGCCCCGACAAGGTCGGCATTGTGCTGGATGACGCGGCGCATGTTGCGGCTGGGGCTGAATTCCTGTGCCAGGATGCGAACCGACACACAGGCGCGGCACGACTCGCAGGCCGGACGGTAGGCGATGTTCTGCGAGCGCCGGAAGCCGCCTTGCGTCAGCAGGTCGTTCATCTCCGGCGCCTTGTCGCCGACAAGGTGCGTGAACACCTTGCGCTCGAACTGTCCCTCCAGATAAGGGCACGGCGACGGCGCGGTCAGGAAGAACTGCGGCGACTGGGTCGGATGCTGCGTCATCTAATCTTGGAAACGCTCCTGCGAATCGCCCTACCTTTGGCCCGGTCGACGAAAAATTCAACAGGATTGTGCGGACGCGACGGGCTCGACCTGTTCATATTTGTGCGCAGGCGGCGCGGCGGTCTGATCGACACGGCCGTGGAACGCCGTCAGATATCGGTGCGGGTGACCACCGTGCCGAGCAGCAGGTCGTGCAGCGTGCGCTTGCGGTCGGAGAACAGCGTGATCAGGAGCACCAGCGGCGTCAGGATGACGTTGCCGGCCCAGAACAGCACCGAGTGAACCACGGCCGTCATGCCGTCGATGCGGCTGCCGTCGAGCTTCTCCAGGCGGATACCCATGATCTTCATGCCGGTCGTCGCCTGGCCGCGGCTGCCCAGCGTGTTCCAGATGTAGAGAATGGCGACCATCGGCACCAGCACCGAAAACAGCGCCCAGCCGAGGCCGAAAGTCAAAAGCCCGAGAATGGCTACCAGGATGGCGAAGGGAATGGTCAGCAGCGCGACGAAGAAATAGTCGAGCAGGAAGGCGAAGATGCGCCTTATCCGCACCCCGCGATAGGCGCGAGTGTTCATATCCGTTCCTCAATCGCGGCATCCGCTTGAGGATGCCTGCCGCCCTTTTCAAATGGTGAGGGTGGCCCGGAATTCAAGGAAGGTGCCCGCCGGCGGACCGGCGCGATATCAGAAGATGCCGGGGCAGAGCCTGTAGCGGACCCGCCAGAGATAGTCGCGATACTCCTGCGTGAGCGCCAGGATGCGCTCCTCGCGCAGGATGCGATGGATCTGGAACAGGGTGATGATCGCGTAGACCGTGAAATTGTAGATCGAGAAGCTCGACAGCAGGAAAAGGATGTGCCCCGCCAGGTAGCCGGCATAGATCGGGTGCCGCACGAACCGATAGGCGCCGCCGGTGACGACGCCACGATTGGCGGGCAGGATGGCGAAGGAGCGGCCAAGCGACATCTTGCCCCAGATCACCAGCCACAGCGCCAGGAATTGCAGCGGCGCCGCGATATAGAGCGGGATGATGGCGGTTCCGTCCTGGAGCGATACGAAACCCGAGCCGAAACCGGCCGTCAGCGAGATGAATACCGTGAAAGGGCTCCAGTCGCGGACAATCGGTCGGCGCGCCAGCAGCAGCCAGATGAAAGTCAGCGCATCTGAGATCATGAGCAGCAGGACGTTCAGCCTGCCCGGATCGATAACCATCTGGTACGCGCCGCGATAGACGAAGACCGCGGCGACCGCCAACGCGATGAAACGGAACAGGCCTTCGCGCAGATCGGTAAGAACCGCGCTGCTCTGAAGGCCGTGCCAGAAACCCGTTTCCGCGCCAGGCAACGCATCGCTTTTGGAAATCGTCAACCCTGCCACCCCGGTGGTCCCTCGACATGGACCATTGCACGCAAGCCTTGCCGTCCAGTTAAGGATTCGCCTGCTTTCGGCTGCATTGGCGGATTCGTCTGCCGAGGGAATGGTGTTGCCTGTTGAACATGACATTCTTCCCGGTCTAGCTTGCTGCGGCGCACAAAGGGGACGGGACATGGACTACGACATGCTGGTCATCGGCAGCGGCCCTTCGGGGCGCCGCGCCGCGGTGCAATCGGCCAAGCTCGGCAAGTCGGTGCTGGTGGTCGACCGGGGCCGGCGCCTGGGCGGCGTCTCGGTGCACACCGGCACCATCCCGTCGAAGACGCTGCGCGAGACGGTGCTCAACCTCTCGGGCTGGCGCGAACGCGGCTTCTACGGGCGTGGCTACCGGGTCAAGCAGGACATTTCGATCTCAGATCTGGTCGACCGGCTGCACAAGACGCTCGACCATGAGGTCGAGGTGCTGCAGCATCAGTTCATGCGCAACACGGTGAAGAGCGCGCGCGCCGCCGTGAAGTTCCTCACGCCGAACAAGGTCAGCCTGACCGCCGACAATGGCGATTACAGCGAAGTTGGCTTCGCCAACGCGCTGATCGCCGTCGGCACCAGGCCGCACCGGCCGGCCGACGTGCCCTTCGACAAAAAGCGCGTCTTCGACAGCGACGAGATGCTGGAACTCCACCATCTGCCGCGCACGCTGACGGTGATCGGCGCCGGCGTCATCGGCGTCGAATACGCCACCATCTTTTCCGCGCTCGACGTCCCGGTGACACTGGTCGAGCCGCGCAACACCATCCTCGACTTCATCGATCGCGAGATCGTCGACGACTTCATTCACCAGATGCGCGACCGCGGCATGACCATCCGCCTCGGCAGCACGGTGAAGGAGATCGCCTCGAAACCCGACCACGCCGAAGTGACGCTGGCCGACGGTCGCACCATCCGCTCCGAGATGGTGCTCTACGCAGCCGGCCGCACAGGCAATGTCGCCAGCCTCGGCCTCGACACGGTCGGCATCGAGGCCGACGCCCGCGGCCGCATCAAGGTCGATCCGCATACCTTCCAGACCACGGTTTCAAACATCTACGCGTCCGGCGACGTCATCGGCTTCCCGAGCCTCGCCTCGACCTCGATGGAGCAGGGCCGGGTGGCGGCTTGCCACGCCTTCGGGGTCCACCTGCCGCCGCCGCCGGAGAGCTTTCCCTATGGCATCTACGCCGTGCCGGAAATTTCCACGGTCGGCCTGTCGGAAGAACAGGTGCGCGACAGCGGCGCAGCCTACGAGGTCGGCCTGGCGCGCTTCCGCGAGACCTCGCGCGGCCACATCATGGGCGTCTCAAGCGGCTTCCTGAAGCTGTTGTTCTCGGTCGAGACGCGCCGCCTGCTCGGCGCCCATATCGTCGGCGAGGGCGCGACCGAACTCATCCATATCGGCCAGGCGGTGATCAACCTCGGCGGCACGGTCGACTTCTTCGTCAACAACACTTTCAATTACCCGACGCTGGCCGAGGCTTACAAGATTGCGGGTTTGGATGCCTGGAACAGGATGGGGCAGGGGTGAGGGATCGGCCAAGCTGGCCGGTCAGCCTTCCATCTGCGACAGCAGAGAAAGCATGACGTCGGCCGAAGGCATCGGCAGCACCGCCTCGATCTCGGCCGGCCGCACGCCGGCGATGGCGTCTGCATCGCCCGCCACGGTACCGAGCGGCCCGCGGAACCCGTGCTTCGACCAGGCGAGTTGCTGCAGCTTCGCGCTGGTCAGCGCTTCGAGCAGCGGATCGACCGCCGGATCGATGACGATCAGCGGATGCGCCGAATAGACGGTGGGGCGCGGATAGAGGATCTCCGGCTTGGCGCCGGCGCCGGCCTGTACGCGCTGCCAGCGCTCCGGATCGGCAAGCGCCCATTCCACGAGCTGGTTTTCGTAGCCCACCACCATCGGCTCGGCGCCGAGCCCTCCGGCGATATACTGGTCGAACAGCTTGCCTGACGAGGACGATTTCAGGCCCATGCTGCGGAAGATCGACTTCGCCTCCTCGCCATGCCGGGCAAGCAGTTCCTGCGTCGCCACGTCGCCGCTCATCAGGCTGAGCACGAGCCCTGCGAACATGAAGCCGGAATTGGAGCGGTTGGGGTCGGTGGAGACGATGCGTGCGCGACCATAGAGTTCGGAAATGCCGAGATCCGACCAGTTCTTGCCGGCCAGGATGGCATCGAGCAGCGCCTTGAGGTCGAGCTGGTTGTAGCCGCCCTTGGCGGCGACGGTGACCAGGCCGCTCTTCTTCAGGCCTTCGACCACCGGGCCCCAGGTGTAGACGACGATCGGCGAGTTGAGCACGACCTGGTCGTTGCGGACGGAAACGCCACTTTTGCGGGCGAGATCGACCATGATCGACGAGGACGGCCACAGGAATTGCGGCTTCTGCGTCAGGAGCGCCGGCTCGCGCACCATCTCGACCGAACCGGCGACACGGGCGTCGAGCTCCAGCCCGTAGCCGCCAAGCGCGCCGATCACATCGGGGTCGGCCAGGAAAGCCTGCTTCTCGCCGCCGACGAAGCCGAACAGATGCGCGCGGTTGCCGAGATAACCGCGAAACTCCGGCCGGTCCTTGAGCGTCAGATAGCCGCCTGTTCCGGCCGCGGCGGCGGCAAGCAGTCCCAGTCCGAAAGCGCGGCGAGAAAGGGCCATCAGCGACCGATATCCTCTTTCAGCGACTCCTGGATGAGTCGAAGGTCAACGTCGAGCGTGCCAAGCTCGGAGTCCGCCTGGCTGTCGGCATAGTGGACGAAGGCGTCCTGCAGCTTGGTGATCACCGCGCCGACAGTGGCAAGCCGCTGCTGGCTTGGCGCGCGGCGATCGGCAAGCGTGGCATAGCCTTCCGCGACTTCCGCCGCCTGCGGCACGTAATAGGTCAGGAAGCGCCGCACGGAAGCAGCGCTTGCCGGTTTCGCCTCGACTTTGGAGATGACGTCGGCGGCGATATCGGAAAGGTTCTTCACCTTGGCTTTTATGTCCTTGTCGGCGATAGAGCCGGCCGCGGCCGCCAGCCGGTCGGCCGCTGGCTGCGCCTGCGCCAGCAATTCGCGCGCGAACGCCACTTGGCCGCCGCCTATCGAGCGCAGGTCGAGCCCTTCGAACAGCTGGCGTGGCGCCAGCACGAAGATCAATCCGGCAAAGACCAGAACCGAGATCACCGCCGAGACCAGGAAGGGGAAGTGGGTGAACGTGCCGAGACCAATCAGCAGCGCGGCCGACACCAGCCCCGCCGCGATCCAGTTCCAGTCATTGCCGAACAAGCCGCGCATGGTTGGCCTTAGTTGTAGCCGCGCGCCGCGCGGAAGGCACCCGCAAGGTCGCCGCCGCCGTCGAAGACACGCGCCGAGGTCGCCTTGGCGAGACTGTCGAGCTGGCTCTTGTCGGCATCGCCGAAGGTGATCCCGAACACCGGCACCCGCAGCGGCGCCTGGCGCCACTCAGCCAAGAACGGCTCGGCGCTGCCGTCGGTGCGGCCATCCGTCATGATGACGATGGCCGGCAGGTATTTCGGCAGGTCGGGCGTCGTCAGGATCTTCTGCAGCGCCTGCGAGGCGCAGGCATACATGTCGGTACCGCCGCCGGCGCGCTGCTGCGCCACGTCGCCAAGCAGCTGGTTCTGGCCCGCAGGATCACCGGTCGCGTCGAAAATGTCGCGCACTTTGCTGTCGAAAGGCAGCACGAAAATGTGGTCGGACGGCGTCCATTGCACCAGCACTTCGCTCGACTTTTCCGGCGTGAACAGGAACTGCGCGGCCTGCTGCAACTGCGTTTCGCCCTCGTTCTCCATCGAACCCGAGAAGTCGAAGCAGAGCGCCGTCAATGACGGTTTGCGTAGCGCCTGCTGGTAGAGGTCAAGCGCCTTGCGGATCACCGCGGGTTCCGGCATGCGGATCGACGTCACCAGCTTGCCCGGATCGAAATTCCAGTCGGGCTCAGCCGTCGCCTGGACCGAGGCGCCGCCGAGCGGCAGTCGCCGGCCAGTGTCGGCGATGCGCTTGCGCACCGTGTCCGACTGCAGATAGGCGAGCAGGTCGGCGAAGAACTTTTCGACATCGGCGCCGCGCCCGTGATCGATGAAGCCGAGCGGGGAATCGCCGACCGCGACGCCATCGGCCGGATAGACCGCGTAGAGCGGCTCGTCGCCCATTTGCTTCAGTCTGTCGTTGGTCTCTTTCAGCGTCGCCTCGTAATTCCACATCGCGTCATAGAGCGTGCCCTTGCGCGCGGAATCGACATAGAGGTCGGCCAGCCAGCCTGAAGACCCGGAAGAGCGCTCGACGCCCTGCAGCAGGGCGCCGACCGTGTCGTGCACGGAGAGGTTGTCGAGGTCGCCGGGCTGGATCACTTCCTTGCCGCCGAGCGCGCTGGAGAGCATCGCCAGATAGGCGCTGGCGCCGGAGTTGGACTGCGTGGCCGAGGTCATCAGGAATTTGAGCTTGCCGTCCTTCACCGCGGCAAGGATGTCCTTCATGTAGACTTGCCTGCCGATCCAGCCGAGTTCGGCGGCCTTGGATTTGCGCACGCCGAGGATGACCGGCATCTGCGCGATCGAGGTGAGGTTGCGTACCTTGCGGCCGGTATCGAACAGGTCGACCCAGACGCTCGACGCCGGCCAGACCGCGTCCTGATCGAGCCCGCTGGCCTTCTGCAGACCGAGACCGATATCGAGCGAGCCTTGGTAGGAGATGGTGCAGGTCGCGCCCTGCTTGGCGCAGAACTCCTGCACGATCGGCTCCAGCACCGTGTTCTCCGAACCGGACACGATCGAGAATTTGACGTTGCTCGAATTGCAGGCCGCCAGCAGCAGCGCGGCCGCCAACGCCAGAACGGACGAAAGCTTCATTGGCATCGACGCCCCGTCAGCCCTGGGTGAGCGCTTTCTTGAGGTCGGCGGTCATCTGGTCCATCTGCTTTTCGGCGTCGGCCCGCTTTTGCCGGCCTTGCTCCT
The DNA here is from genome assembly GCF_006439495.1 of Mesorhizobium sp. B3-1-8. Classification (NCBI taxonomy): domain Bacteria; kingdom Pseudomonadati; phylum Pseudomonadota; class Alphaproteobacteria; order Hyphomicrobiales; family Phyllobacteriaceae; genus Mesorhizobium; species Mesorhizobium sp. B3-1-8. The sequence goes on along the minus strand of NZ_VFTK01000023.1, from coordinate 103,094 downwards.
GGACCTTGAGCACACCTTGCACCGTGTCGATCAGATCGCGGTTGGCCTGCGCCAGCGTCTCGACATCGACGATGCCGCGCTGCGCCTGCTCCTCGATTGAGATGGCCTGATCCTTCATCATCTTCGATGTCTGGCGGATCATCTCGTTGGTGGCGTCCGTCACCGTCTTTTGCAGCTCCAGCGCCGACTTCTGGTTGGTCAACCCAAGCAGGATGACCATCTTCTGTTTCCAAGCCGGCACGGTCAGCACCGAGGTGGCCTGCAGGTTCTCGATCAGCGTCTCGTCGCCCGACTGCACAATGCGGATCTGTGGCAATTGCTGGATGCCGAGCTGGCGCGCCTGCACCAGATAGAAGATGCGCTTTTCCAGCCGGTCGAGCGCCTGCACGGCGTCCTGGTAGGTTTGCGCCTCCAGGGAGCCGGCGGTGTCGGCGCTCTTCGCCTCCGCCGCGGCCTTCAGCTTCGGCAGCTCGTCGGCGCGGTATTCATCGACGAATTTCTTGCCGGCCTGCACATAGGCGTCGAGATTGAGGATGGAGTCCTTGGTCTGCTCGTGCAGGTCGTCGAGCACGGCGATGTCGCGCCTGAGCGTGTCCTTATGACGGTCGAGCTCAAGGCCGATACGGTCGATCTGACCGGCGACGTCCTCGTACTTTTCCTTGAAGCGCTCGAGCCGAGCCTTGAACGAGGAGAACAAATTGCTCAAGAACCCTTCGTCCTTCAGCGAAGCCGGATCGAGGTTCCTGGCCTTCATGATGATGTCGGTAAGCAATGTGCCGGTGTCGCCGAGATCGCGGTTGCGGATCTGCGACAGGACCTTGTCGGCATAGTCGCTGACCGCTTGCTGGGCGCGGTCGCCGAAGACCGAAATCGCCGCTCGGTCGCGAATATCGATGCCGCCTTCGATCCTGGCGACCTCGCCCGGGCTGGCGGCAATGGCGGGCAACTTCGAAGTGTCGTCGAGCAGAGTGATGCTGTTCTCGTCGGCCATTGAGACCTCCCCCTCGGTGAACAGTATCTCGATAGACAGTGTGTGACAGACATATGACAATGGCCGGGCGTGGCGCTTGGGCCGTGAAATAGATTACATTTCAGGGCCTATGCGGAGGGACCCCTCGCTTCTGCAGCCGGCGCCGCCAGCCATTGTCGCACGATCGCGGCGTCCGCATCGCCGAATTCATGGCCCGAGGCGACGATGCGCGCGTCGACCTCGGCGCGGCGCTCGCTGAACAGCGTCACCAGGGCAGGAGCGAACAGACCATAGGTCTGGTCGGCGGCGCCGGCGACGATCAGCACCCGTGTGCCGCTAAGATCTGACGTTGGAGGATTGTCGAGCACCGGCATCGCCCTCAACAGCGCCGCCTGCTTGACCAGGCCGGGATGGAGCAGCATCAGGCTGGAGACGACATTGGCGCCGTTCGAATAACCAAGGAAGGTCGCGCGTTGCAGGTGGAGCCCATGTTGCCGCGCGGCTTCCGTCGCGAACTGGGCATAGGCGGCCGTCTCGGCACGGATGGAGGTTTGCTCGAAACTGGTCGGCGTGATTCGCTCGAACCAGCGAAATCCGTCCTCCTGCCGAATGCGGCCGCGCGCTGCGACGATCACCGAACGCGGCGCGATCTGCATCGCCAGCGGCAGCATCGTCGTCTCGTCCACGCCTGACCCGTGCAGCACGAAGAGGCAGTCGCCGCTGGCGTTTGCCGGCTTCAGCAGACGGTAGGGAAATGTCAGATCCTCGCGCAGGATGCTGTTTTCGTCGCTATATTCGAACACGCTCACATCCATTTGATTCCATGAGAGATTCGTTGATTTGCCGGCTTCAAAACGGAATATTTTCGCGCTCCGCGAAAGTTGATTGAACCAGGCGCAATTCAGGCCGTTTTTCCGCCGATACACTCCTCCTGGGAGGAATCGAAGCGGTGCGCCCCGGGGGTCGCATTGCTGGCTATGAACAACCAGCTTTGAGGCCTTTTGTCGATGACCACCCCTGTTTCCAACGATCGCGACAAGCGTAACGATCGCAACAAGCGTATCGTCGAGCGCGATACGCGGATCGACGTGCTGCGCGCGCTCGCGCTGCTCACCATTTTCGTCGACCATGTGCCTGGCACGGTCTTCGAGAATTGGACCTATAAGAATTTCGGGTTTTCCGATGCGGCGGAGGCCTTCGTGCTGATTTCCGGCATCTCGGTGGCGCTGGCCTATGGCACGACGTTCAAGCCGGGCGGCCGATTGCTCGCGACCTTGAAGATGTGGCGGCGCGCTGGCGTGCTCTACATCTCCCACATCGTCATCACGATGGTGGTGATCGCGCTGTTTTGCGCCGCCGCGCTGTTCGCGCACCGGCCGGAAATCCTGATGATGATCAACATCGAACCCTTGATGCGCAACACGCCGCAGGTGCTGCTCGGCATCGTCACGCTCGGCCACCAACTCGGCTATAACAACATCCTGCCCGTCTATGCGGCGCTGCTTCTGGCGGCGCCTGCTTTCGTGCTGTTCGTCAGCTATCGGCCCGTGCCGGCGCTGATCGCGTCCGGCCTGCTGTGGCTCGTCGCAGGCATCTGGCAGATCGCGCCGCCGAACTATCCGGAGCCAGGCCTTTGGTTCCTCAACCCGCTGTCTTGGCAGTTCCTTTTCAACATCGGCCTTGCCGCCATGCTGCATGTGAAGCGCGGCGGGCGGATCCCAGTCAATCCGTGGCTGCTTGGTGCCGCCGGCATCTATGTGATCGGAGCGGCGATCTGGGTGCACAGCCCGCTCTGGGGGCAGATCACCTGGTTCGACCTGCCGGTGGTGATCGGCGGCTTCGATAAGACCTTCCTGTCGCTGCCTCGGCTGCTGCATATCCTGTCGGTCAGCTATCTGATCGTGGCGCTGCCGGCTGTCTCGAACCTCTTCCGCGTCCGGCCCGACAATCCGCTGGCGATCCTGGGCAAGCGCTCGCTGCCGGTGTTCATCGCCGGCACGTTGCTTGCCATGGCGGCGCAGGTGCTGAAGCTGATCAATCCGGGCGGCCCGGCCTACGACACGCTTCTGATCGCTGCAGGCATCGCCATGCAACTCGCGCTTGCACTCTACCTCGAATGGCTTGCGAGCCTCGGCCCCTCCCGCGCCAAGCCGGTACGCGAGGAGCCTGCGCGTGCGACGTTCGGCGTGCAGCCGCTGCCGGCGCGGGCGGGCGGCTACTGACCGCAGCGCAAGGAAAGTGCCGGGTGGTCTATCCGCGCGGAATTACCTGAGCCCGCTCAGGCTTTCGGCGCCGGACCGGTCGAGCCTCTGACGACGAACTCGACGCCCATCGTCTCGCGCCGCACCGCGCCGTCATGGTCGAGGATCATGCGCGCGGCGCGACGGCCGATCTCCATGATCGGCTGGGCGATCGTCGTCAGTGGCGGCGTGGCCAGCGCGCCGTCCGGCACGCCGTCAAAGCCGACAATGGAGACATCGCCGGGAACATTGAGGCCGCGTGCCCTCAGCCAGTCGATGGCGATCAGGGCCATGCGATCCGACATAGCCAGGATGGCGGTCGGCGGCTCCCCCTTGGCAAAGATCGCCTCGAGGCCGGCCCTGGTGCTTTTTTCTTCGTTCTCGGTCTCATAGACCGGGATTTTCGCCGTATCGATGCCGAAGCGGGAAAGCTCCTCGAAGTAGCCGGCAAGGCGATCGCGCGTTCCGGTGTAGACCGCGCTGCGCACCGCTTCCGGCGTCGCGAAGCCGGTGCGGTTGTCGGCAAAGCCGAGCGACAGGACGGCGAAGCGGCGATGGCCAAGCTCGGCGAGATGGCGGGCGGCAAGCCTTGCGCCTGCGACATTGTCGACGCCGATGGCCGACACGGTCTCGTCCTGGAAGCCGAGCTCCAGCGCAACGAAGGGCAGCCTGCGCTCGCGCGTCAGGTCGACAAGGCGCGAGCCGCCTTCGATGCAGAACAGCACAAAACCGTCGACAAGCGCGCTCTGGATGTTCCAGGCGAGTTTTTCCTGGTTGGCGGCCGAAACCAGCGCGATGCCCGCGCCGGTGGCGTCGCAGGCTTCGGAAATGCCGGCCATCATGACGCGGGCGAAGGGATCGTCGAAGAAGTAGGAGAGGGGCTCCGTGGTGGCGACGCCGATGGCGTTGACCTTGCCGGCGCGCAGCAGGCGGCCTTTCGGGTCCGGGCCGGCATAGCCCATCTGCTCCGCGACCGCCTTCACCCGTTCCCGCACTTCGGCGCGTACGATCTCGGGGCGGCTGAAAACATTCGAGGCCGTGCCATGCGAGACGCCGGCGGCCTTGGCGATGTCGGCCAACCTGATCGGTCTTGGCTGGCCTTCGAGGAGTGATGCCATGTCGTTCCTCCGAATCCGGTCAACGCGATGAACATGACCGCTGAATTGTTGTCGGTCATCTAACATTTTTGTTGGATCGATTCAAATTCAGTTGACGTGGGGCAAATAAGGCCTATGATTTGAATCGATCCAAATTTCCGCTTCATGGTGGAGCGGATTTCGACAGGAGGGTGCCATGCATCCGGTGAGCTATTTGTTCGAGGATATCTACCGCAACGATTGGGGCATCGCCTCGGTCATCGTCAGCGAGAAGCGGCGCGGCAGGTCGAGTCCATGGAGGCGCGCCCCGCGCTTTCTCGTGGAGCGCAAGCGCGGCTGAGCCGCAGCGATTTTCAGCGTCGATAGATTGGATCGGTTCAATCCTAAGGAGAAATGATCATGCATCCGATTGGTCATCTGTTTCAGGACATCTACCGCAACTATTGGGGCATCACGCCCGGAACCGAGCAGCCTGAACGGCGCCGCGTCGGCGAGTTGCCTGCGCGCCAGCACAAGCGGCGGATCGGCCGAAAATAGCCGTTGAAAATAGCCTAAGGGCGAGGGCGCCACAGCGCCGAGACGGCGATCGCCATCCAGCCGGCGATCAGAAGGGTGCCCCAATGGGCGCCGACATCGGGAACAGCCGCGAGCCGAGAAAGTCGCGGGCGAGCAGATCGCCGCAGAACAGAAGCAGGCCCGCGAGCAGGACGAGGCTGGCGATCCTGAGGCAGCGGTTGCCGCCGGCAAGGCCGATGGCAAGGAACACCGGCGCATGCATCAGCAGGAAATTGGCCGCGGTGCCAGTGAAGGCGCCGCCGCGATGCGCGGCGGCAGCCGACAGCGCCACGCCGGCCGCGCCGACGAGGCCGGCTGCCAGCACGAGGACGCGGCTCCCGCCGCCTGATGGTTGGCCCGTAAGGCTCATCTTGGATGCTCCATGCTGCGCTTGGGCGGTGCGCCGATCAGGATTCGCCAGCTTCAAGCAGCATATGCCGTGCGCGGCGCGACTGGACAATCCAGTTGTAGGCAGCACCCAGCGCCATCAGCACCGATGTGCCCAAAAACACCGAGCGCATGCCGAAATGCCCACCGACGAAACCGCCCGACAGCGGTCCCGCGACCTGGCCGACATATTGCGCCGAGATCGCCAGGCCAAGCACATTGCCGCCGATCCCGTCGGGGATGTTGTGGCGGATGACGCTGGTGATGCAGGGCAACAGCCCGCCCAGCGCCAGGCCCATCAGGAAGCGCAGACCGATCAACTGCCAGCCATTGGTGACGAAGGCTTGCGGAATGAGCAGCAATGCCGAGACGGCAAGTGCGCCGACTACGACGTTCCAGTGGCCGACGCGGTCGGCGAGCTTGCCGAGCCAAGACGAGGACAGGATGGTGCCGAGCGCTGCCGCCGACATGACGACGCCAGCGACCATGGTCACCTTGCTCTGGTCCTCGACGAGCTGCTGCACATAGACGGTGATGATCGGCTCGATCGACATGGTGGCGAAGGCGAGCAGCATGCCGGTGGTCAGCATGGCGACGATCGGCCGCTTGTCGGGGATCTGCGACCAGCCGCTTTTCGGCTTCGCTGTCGAGGCGGGCTTAGGCGCCGGCGGATTCTCCTTGATCAGGAAAGTCGTCGCCAGGAAGGCCAGGAAGATCACGGCGCCGGAAAGCAGGAAGGTCGCGCGGATGCCGATCAGCGGCGGCAGCAAGCCGCCGAGCAGCGGTCCGACCAGCGAACCGGCGGTGATACCCGCCGCGAGCACGCCCAGCGCCCAGCCCGAGCGCTCCTTCGGCGTCTGCATTGCCACCAGGATCGTGGAGCCCGACGAATAACCGCCGGCAAAACCGATCAGCAGCCGAAGCAGCACCAGTTGCCACACACTCTCAACCATCCCGGTCAGCGACATGCAGATCGCCATGCCGAACGAAGCGCGCACCAGCATCAGCTTGCGGCCGTAGCGGTCGCCCAGCCGTCCCCACAAGGGCGCGACCAGCGCGGCCGCGAAGAAGGTCGCGCCATAGGCGATGCCCGACCACTGCACGATCGCCGCGTGGCCTTCGGCGCCGAGCTGCTCGACGTAAAGCGGCAGGAACGGCAGCAGCAGCGTCATGGCGATAAGCGTGCTGAACGAGCCGGCGAAGCAGACGGCGAGGTTGCGTCGCCAATGGATGTTGAAGTCGCTCTGTTCGGATTCGTTGGGCGTCATGTCATGCGTGCCGATGCTGGGGTTGTTACGGATACCAATTTGGGATACCAAGCCGGTATTCGTCATGGACCTGACACTCACCGCTGTCAATGCGGGCGCTGTCGATGCGGCTTTGGAAAGCGAGACGACAATGTCGCAGATGCAAAATGTCGAAAGACAGCTTCGCGAAATGATCCTCGGCCTGGAGATCGGCCCGGGCGAACGTTTGACCGAGCGTTGGATCGAGAGCCGGTTCGGCGCTTCGCGAACGCCGGTGCGGGCGGCGCTGCTGCGCCTGGAAACGGAAGGGCTGATCGGCCGCGACGGCCGCGGCTGGACGGTGGCGCCGATCAACCTGGCGGAACTCGGGCAGATCGCCGTCTACCGCGAGGCGGTCGAGGTCGCCGCGGTTCGCCTGACGGCGGCGCTCGAAGACCGTGGCGGCACCGAGGTGATCGCGGCGATGCTCGATTCCTGCGATACCGAGACGCCGCGCGAGGAATGGCATCGCGTCGGCATGGATTTCCACATTGAGCTGGCCAGGCTTTCCGGCAACGAGTTTCTGCTCAGGGCCGTTCGCGACGCGATGACCAGGCTGTCGCGGGCGCGCTGGCTGGAGGTGCGCGATGAAAGCGCGCTCGGTCGTGCCTGGGCCGAACATCATGCCATCCTCGCCGCCGTCAAGGCCGGCCACGCGGACGAAGCGGCGGGGCTGCTTTCCGCTCACATAGCAGGCAGCCGCGATCGGCTGGTCACCTCATTGCATGACGACCGGCGCGGCCTGCGCGCCAGAGGATTCGCCGTCGTCGCGGCGTAAGGTTCTCGTGTGGCATTCGCATTAGCAGGCTTGCAACATGGCCGGGAGAATGCTGTAGGAGACGAGGGGGATGAAGGCAGACTACCGTTGACCATCTTGCTGAATTCGCGGACGCATGGCCACACTCTCACGAACCGCCGCAAAGCTGTTCTATTACGCGCGCAATTTCGCGCGTGACCGCGCACCGCAATCCCTGTTCCGCGACCGCCTGGCCAGCCGGCTCGAGCAGGCCAGGCTCTCGGGCAAAACGGTTCGCGAGCGACTGAATTACTACAACAAGCTGGAACACCCGTTCGTGCCGAGTCCCGACGCCGTGGCCGTCGGCAAGCTGCCGTCCGCGTCCAGCATGTATTATTACGATCTCAAGGAATTCGCCCGCTACTTCGATCCCGGCCTGCTGATCGATTTCGAATATGGCGATGTCGTCGGCATTCCGGAGGTGCCGAGGATCGTCAAGGACCGCCCCATTGGCGACGACAACGCCAACGGCGTGCTGATGAAGTTGAACAAGTTCCGCCACTTCTACATGCCGCCCGACAAGGTGTCTTTCGCCGACAAGCGGCCGATGGTGGTCTGGCGGGGGCATCTCAATAATCCGCTTCGCACCCGCTTCGTCGAAAAGGCCGCTGACCTGCCGTTTTGCGACGCGGGTTCCCACAAGCCCGACGCGCCGGACGGATACCGCAAGCCGTTCCTGAACATCGAGCAGCAGCGACAGTATCGCTACATCGTCTCGCTCGAAGGCAATGATGTCGCGACGAACCTGAAATGGATCATGAGCTCCAATTCGCTCTGCCTGATGCCGGAGCCGACCTACGAAACCTGGTTCGCGGAAGCCCAGGTCGAGCCCAATGTCCACTACGTGCCGCTGCGGCAGGATTTTTCCGATCTGGTCGACAAGGTGGCCCATTTCGAAAAACACCCCGCCGAGGCGGGGCGGATAACCGCCGCCGCCAACGCCTATTGCCGCAAATTCGGCAATGAACAGGACGAGCAGGCGATCTCGCTGCTCGTCCTCTACAAATATTTCGTGCTGAGCGGGCAGATAAAGCCCGACGCGGAAGTCTGGCGCTTCGTCGCCGGCTGAACGTCCGGCCGCAGCCCTAAGCGTGAGAGCGGTCGAACACCTTATCGGCCGGCCCGAAACGGTCCCTGGCGGTGAACTGCTGGTGCCAGTAGGGATAAAGCACCGGCGGCCGGCTGACGACGTCGAGGCGCTGCCGCTCCTCCTCGGTGAGCGAAAGGCTGGCCGCGGCGAGGTTGTCCTTGAGCTGCGCCTCGTTGCGTGCGCCGATCACCAGCGAACTCACGGCCGGGCGGCCAAGCAGCCAGGCAAGCGCGACCTGCGCCCCTGAGACGCCGCGTGCCTTGCCGATCTCGTTGAGCACGTCGACGATGCGCCACAGGCGGTCCTCGTCGCGGATCGGCGGCTCCGTCCAGCCGCCGACCTGGCGCGCGGTCGGGCTGTCGCGATGGTATTTGCCGGAGAGCAGGCCGCCCGCCAGCGGGCTCCAGACCAGCACGCCCAGGCCTTGGTCGACCGAGATCGGCAGCAATTCATATTCGGCCTCGCGCGCTTCCAGCGTGTAGTGGATCTGCTGGGTGACGAAACGGGCCTGATGGCGGCTGTCGCTGACGGCAAGAGCCTTCATCACCTGCCAGCCCGAATAATTGGAGCAGCCGATATAGCGGATCTTGCCCTGGTTGACCAAGGTGTCGAGCGCCGCGATCGTCTCCTCCAGCGGCGTGAGCCCGTCCCACTGGTGGACGAAATAGATATCGATGACGTCGGTCCTGAGCCGCTTCAGGCTCTTCTCGCATTCGCGAATCAGATGGTGGCGCGACAGGCCTTCGTCATTGGGGCCGGTGCCGATGCGCATGCGCGCCTTCGAGGCGATCAGCACGTCGTTCTTGCGCTTGCCGCCAAGCGCCTCGCCGATGATCTCTTCCGACAATCCGTTGGAATAGACATTGGCGGTGTCGATGAGGTTGATGCCGGCATCGATGCAGGTGTCGATGATGCGTGTGGCTTCCGAAAGATCCGAATTGCCGACGGCGGCGAACGGACCGGCGCCGCCGAAGGTCATGGTGCCAAGCGTCAATGTCGAGATTTTCAAGCCCGATCGGCCCAGCGTGCGGTATTCCATGTCAGTCCTCGCAATTTGTTTGAAGAGGCGCCGTGGCGAGCGCCGGGAAGAGGCGAGGGGATTTGTAGGACAATTCCCGCCGCTTGTCGCCCCGCTATCGATACGGACCGATCACATATCTTCGAGGCCTGCTGCCGGGCGATTGCAATAAAACCGTCATTGCGCCTCTGTATCTCAGTCGACTTACGGAGTGTCCGCCCGGAGACGGAGCGGATTCCGAAGCGATGATGGCCGACAGGCAGACGGAGCTGCGCGATGAATGAAGTGAAACCGAATTCCGGGGCGAAGGATTGGCTGGAAGCCGAGCTCGAGGATACGCTCGACGAGGACTATGAGCTGGAGCTTTCCGAGCCGGCGCTCTCGCTCGAGATCGCCAAGATCTACAAGAAGTCGCATCCGCCCTCCATGGAGCGCATGACCTATTTCCGCGAGCTGCTCAGGCTGCAGTCGGAATTGATCAAGCTGCAGTCCTGGGTCGCCTACCACAAGAAGAAGCTGGTGGTGGTCTTCGAAGGCCGCGATTCCGCCGGCAAGGGCGGCGTCATCAAGCGCATCACGCAGCGGCTCAACCCGCGCATCGCCCGCGTCGTGGCGCTGCCGGCGCCGACCGAGCGCGAGAAATCGCAATGGTATTTCCAGCGCTACGTGCCGCATCTCCCCGCGGGCGGCGAGATCGTGCTGTTCGACCGCTCCTGGTACAACCGCTCCGGCGTCGAGCGGGTGATGGGCTTTGCCAATGGGGACCAAGTCGAGGAGTTCTTCAACGACGTGCCGGAATTCGAGCGTATGCTGGTCCGTTCCGGCATCACGCTCGTCAAGTACTGGTTCTCGATCACCGACGAGGAACAGCAGATGCGCTTCCTGATGCGCATCCACGATCCGATGAAGCAGTGGAAGCTGTCGCCAATGGACCTGCAGTCGCGCGTGCGCTGGGAGCAGTACACCAAGGCCAAGGAAGAGACCTTCGCACGCACCAACATTCCCGAAGCCCCCTGGTTCATCGTCGAGGGCAACGACAAGAAGCGCGCCCGGCTGAACTGCATCGACCATCTGTTGCAGCAGATGCCCTATGAGGAGGTTCCGCACGAGGACATCTCGCTGCCCGACCGCGTCTTCAACCCGTCCTACGAGCGCCAGGTGCTGCCGCGCGAGCTCTACGTGCCGGAGAAGTATTGAGGTCTTTTCCTTCTCCCCGTTTCACGGGGAGGTGAGGAGTGGTCCGCGCAGCGGTCGAAAAGCCAATTGCTTGGCTTTTCGAACGACGAACGCCCGAAGGACGGATGAGGGGCTGCGCCGGCGTCGGCGATTGGGCCCCAATTCGCTGCCATTGAGAGCTTGCCGCTAATCTCGAAGGTCGCGCCGCCCTTATTGCCCTGCCGGGCATTTCTCCGCGTATAGTGAGGGGGAGAAAGAGCTGTACTCACGCTCGCCCGATCATCACATGCAAAGCGTTCGCCGTTGCCACTTGCTCGGTGCAGCGATAGCCGAGCTTCACCATGTCGAGGTCGGCGAAAAGATGCTCGCCCGAGCCGAGCAGCACCGGCGAAATCGCCAGATGCATCTCGTCGATCAGCCGTTCCTGGAGATATTGCCGGAAAGTCGAAACACCGCCGCCGATCCGCACATCCTTGCTCCCGGCCGCGGCCTTAGCCTGTTCGAGCGCCGAGTGGATGCCGTCGGTGACGAAGTAGAACGTCGTGCCGCCTTCCATCGTGATTGGCGCGCGTTTGTAGCGGGTCAGCACGAAAGTCGGAACATGATAGGGCGGGTTGTCGCCCCACCAGCCTTTCCAGTTGTCGTCCGGCCATTCGCCGCGGATCGGCCCGAACATGTTGCGGCCGAGAATGTAGGCGCCGACATTCTCGAAACTGCAGATGGCGAAGTCGTCGTCGACACCGGTCGCGCCGCCATCCTTGCCAATCACCATCTTGTGGAATGTCCGGGTGGTGACCAACCATTTGTGCAGGGTCTCGCCACCGACACCGAGCGGATGTTCAAGCGTCTGATCGGGACCGGCGCCGTAGCCGTCGAGCGACAGGGTAAAACCGTTGACACGCAGCTTGGACATGATTGCCTCCTAAACTAGTTGTAATTTGCAATCGGTTGTTGAGTAACTTGGCCGATTGCGAAATGCAAGCGGTATTTTCCGGCGCGATCGAGTCGGGCGGCGTCGGGATCGTCGCCGGAAAGGCAGCTGCCCGGGATATTGGGGCGAAGCGGGTAAGGGATGCCGTCGCAATTTTTCGTCGAGAAAGCGATTAGCTGGGCAACTCTGGGCCGGCAGCATCAAGAATGCGTTCAATGGCAACACGTAGCGCCGGCAAATTGTCTGTCACGACAGCCCAGACGATGGCTTCGGAAGTCTTGTGATATTCATGACGCAGGATGTTGCCTATGCCACTTCTGCAACCGTTCGATCACATCGTTCCTGCTCATAGATCCATTCTAACGGATCCCGTCAGAATTCCAAAATCGCGAGGCAGGCCTAGCCTTTCAGTATCTGCGCCACCACCGGCGCAAAATAGGTCAGCACGCCGTCGCAGCCCGCCCGCTTCAGCGAAAGCAGCGATTCCAGCATCGCCTTCTCGCCGTCGATCCAGCCATTGGCGGCGGCTGCCTTGATCATCGAATATTCGCCCGACACCTGATAGGCGAAGGTCGGCATCTGGAACTCGTCCTTCAGCCGGCGGATGATGTCGAGATAGGGCAGGCCGGGCTTCACCATCAGCATGTCGGCGCCTTCGGCGAGGTCCTGCTCGGCCTCGCGCACCGCTTCGTCCGAATTGGCGTGATCGATGTAGTAGGTCTTCTTGTCGCCCTTGAGCAGGCCGGCGGTGCCGACCGCCTCGCGATAGGGCCCGTAGAAGGCCGAGGCGAATTTCGTCGCGTAGGACATGATCGCCACGTCCTGGAAACCGTTGGCGTCGAGCGCGTCGCGGATGGCGCCGATGCGACCGTCCATCATGTCCGACGGCGCGATGATGTCGGCGCCCGCCGCTGCCTGGATGACAGCCGCGGCGGCGACCTGTTCCACCGTCTCGTCATTGACGATGATACCGTCGCGCAGGATGCCGTCATGGCCGTGGCTGGTGAACGGGTCGAGCGCGGCATCGGTGATAATGCCGATTTCCGGAACCGCGTCCTTGATGGCGCGCGTGGCGCGGTTGATGACATTGTCGGGGTCGAGGATGTGCGATCCCGTCTGGTCGCGCAGCGCAAGCTCGACATTGGGGAAGGTGGCGATGGCCGGAATGCCGAGCTTTGCGGCGCGCTCGGCCTCCTTCACCGCGAGGTCGATAGACAGGCGGTAGACGTCCGGCATCGCGGCGATCGGCTCGCGCGTGTTCTTGCCGTCGACCACGAAGATCGGCCAGATCAGGTCGTTCACCGAAAGCTGGTTCTCCTGCACCAGCCGGCGCGACCAGTCGGCCTTGCGCATGCGCCGTAGCCGCCGGCTGCCGGTGATCTCGTCGACGCTGCGCGCGCCGGCAGGCTTTGCGGGGGTGAATTTGTTCATGGTCAAACTCTCTTTTGCGCCGGCTTTTATCACGCGTCTCCGCCGCTGACCAATGCGACACGATTGTGCCAGGGACGTGGCACACGTTCCTCTCCCCCACTTTGTAGGGACGAGGAAACCCCTAGGGCTGCCCGTTCCCCGACAGGATCTGCGCTGCGCCCCTGATCGCAACCCGGAAGGCCTCGTCGAAGCTGACGCCGCGGACCTGCCAGCGATAGGTCTTGCCGCGATCGGCCAGCCGCCAGTCGGCGATCCAGCCGAGGTCCTTGTCGCTCCACACGATGCTGCCGGCGAGCGCCCGGGCCGCTCCCGCTTTCTTCGCGAGTTTGTCGAGCTTTGCCATATTGGCCGCCGCGACCGCCTTTTCGTCGAGGCCGCCGACCTGCCTGGCCTTTGGAAAGGCAATGCGCATCAGCAGTGGACTTGTGGCGTTGGCGAAGGATTCCCTCATCGTCTTGCCGTTGTCCTCATCCGCCGTCAGCACGAAATGCCGCGAACCCTGCTCAGCGGTCATGAAGACGGCGATAGACGGCCGCTCGCCGAGCCAGGGCCTGCTGCCGAGCTGCGCCAGGAGCTTGTCGACGACGGCCGGCTTATAGAGGCAGGTGAGATCATGCGGCCGGTCATGCGTGCCTTGCTCGTCATGGATCGGGATGCCTTCGAGCCGGTCGCGGTAGCGGAAGGATTGCACGAAGTCGGCCGCTTTGTCGCGCAGGGCCAGCATCTCCGGCTTCTGCGACAGGCGCTGGTCGCCCGAGACCTTGACCAGCACCTTGTCGAGGCAATCCTTGAAGCCGATCTGCCGGTTTACGTCTCCAGTGCCGGTGACGATGGTCTGAGATTGATAAAGCTCGTTCGCAGCCGCGGCCTCGCCAGGGCAAGACATCCGTAGGATGGCGATCAGGCCGATCGCTGCAGCCGCGAAGCGGGAAAATCCGGGCATGGCTTGCCGTCCGGTTCAAGATGCCCATTTTCTAGCACCGGGTGCGTGCGGTGGCCAAGGCGGATTGCCGGCTAAACGAAGGAGCAAGGCATGACCTTGATCTGGTTCATCTATGCCGCCTGGCTGCTGCTGATTGTTTATCTGACCGTTCAGGCAATCGGCGTAAAACGCGATACCGAGCCGCATTTGCTGCAGAGCTTCGGTTTGATGTTTGCCATGATCGCCGCCTTCCTGCTGCCGCGCGCCTGCCGTTGTTCGGCTTCGTCAACTTCGCTCCCGTCAACGCAGCCCTGGGCGGCATCGGCGCGGTGAATGCGCTTATCCCATTCGTATGGTAGCCTGCTTGCCGCGAAAGACGCTGCCTTATCCGTGGCACTCGACAATTGACGTTGGCCCGGTCGCCGCTTAGCACTTCTCCTCCCGCAGGCGCGGGGGAGGATTCTCTCATTATGGATTTTGGCGGAGGCGACGAGATCCGCTTCGAGCGGCTGGGCAAGGCAGGTGTGGTTACGTTGACCCGGCCGAAGGCGCTCAACGCCGTCACGCACGACATGGTCAACGCGCTCGGCAAGGCGCTCGATGCCTGGGAAGAGAACGCCGGCATCAATGTCGTCGTCGTCAAGGCCGAGGGCAGGGCGTTTTCCGCCGGCGGCGATATCCTGCACATCTACGAGGCCGGCCGGGCCGGCAAGCCGCCCGTCGACTTCTTCGCCGACGAATATCGGCTCAACGCCCGCATCGCCCGCTTCAAGAAACCCTATGTCGCGCTGATCGACGGCATAGTCATGGGCGGCGGCGTCGGCATCTCCTTCCACGGCTCGCATCGCGTGCTGACCGAAAACGCGCAGTTCGCCATGCCGGAGGTCGGCATCGGCTTCTTCCCGGATGTCGGCGCCAGCCACCTGCTGCCGGATCTCGGCGGCTCTTTCGGCATGTATCTCGGATTGACCGGAAATCGCATCCGTTACGGCGATGCGCTTTGGTCGGGGCTCGCCACGCACACTATCAAGGCGGAGGACCAGGCGGGGTTGCTCGACGAACTGGCGACCAGCAACGATCCGAATGCCGAGCTGCGCGATTTCTTCGTGCCGGCAAAACGCGAGACGGAGCGGCAGGACCTGGATTCGATCGCGCGCCATTTCTCAAAAGGCTCGCTGGCCGATATCGT
The DNA here is from genome assembly GCF_006439495.1 of Mesorhizobium sp. B3-1-8. Classification (NCBI taxonomy): domain Bacteria; kingdom Pseudomonadati; phylum Pseudomonadota; class Alphaproteobacteria; order Hyphomicrobiales; family Phyllobacteriaceae; genus Mesorhizobium; species Mesorhizobium sp. B3-1-8. The sequence goes on along the minus strand of NZ_VFTK01000023.1, from coordinate 88,006 downwards.
CGCCAGTCTCGAACAAGCCGCCGCCGGCGACGCTTTCGCCGCCAAGACGTTGGCGACCTTGAAAACCCGCTCGCCGACCAGCCTCAACATCGCCTGGCGCCAGATCAGCGCCGGCTCGACGCTGTCGATGGACGAATGCATGAGGATGGAGTTCCGCATCCTGAACCGCATGCTTGCCGGCCACGATTTCTATGAAGGCATCCGCGCCGCCATCATCGACAAGGGCTCGAAGCCCGAGTGGCGGCCGGCGGGGCTGGATGAGGTCGATGCGGCCGAGATCGACGCCTATTTCGCGCCGCTCGGGGATAAGGAACTCGCGCTGTGAGCGAAGTCACCTCCAGGCGGGTGGTGCTGCAGCCCTCGACCACCGAGGTGATCTTCGCCTGGTTCCAGCGCGTGATCGCCGGCTATTGCCTGTTGTTCGGCATCCTCTATTGGATCCGCCTGATCGGCATCTATCCGGGCGAACTGTGGCGCTTCGACCTGATGCCTGTGCACTGGCAGGTGGCGGCGGCCATGCTCGCCGTCTTCTTCCCCTTCGCCGCCGCCGGCCTCTGGATGCTGGCATCGTGGGGACCGGTGATCTGGTTCATCTGCGCGGCGACCGAGACGGTGATGTATGCCGGCTTCCCCGATCTCTTCGGCCATCGGCTGCTGATCGTCGTCTCGCATGCCTGCGTGGCCTTGCTCTACATCGTCTTTCGCGTCACCATATGGCTGCAGAAGCGCCAACTTCGCCAATGAGCATGATGCCGAAAAGTGTGAAGCGGTTTTCGGATGACATCATGCTCCACCCATAAAGCCGGCCGATGGCCTGCCTCCGCGGGGCGCTTTCTCAGCCCCGTTTCACCCCAAGATCCATTGGCTAAATCTTTAGGTTAATTGTTCTTGCTCGGGTGACCGATCGTTAAGCGTCTTTCGAAACCTCTTACCGGTAAGCTCTTGTTAGCCCTGGCGTTTAAGTCGAATTTTATGAGTATTCGATAGTGTCGCGATCAAGGTGAAAAACAAAAAATCACCAAGGCGACAAACGAGAGGCAAAGACAATGATCAATTCGCGTCCGGCGGCGAAGACCGCAAACGTATCCGACGATCGCCGCGAGGCTATCCGCTCGCTGTACATGGAATCGCTGCAGCTGGTGGAGCGTCTGCACCGCCGCCTGCTTGACGTGATTAAGGACGAGTTCGACCGCAATGGCCGCTCCGACATCAACGCCATCCAGGCGCTGCTGCTCTTCAACATCGGCAATTCGGAGCTGACCGCCGGCGAGCTGCGCTCGCGTGGCTACTATCTCGGCTCCAACGTCTCCTACAATCTTAAGAAGCTGGTCGACCTCGGCTTCATCAACCACCAGCGCTCGCGCATCGACCGCCGTTCGGTCCGCGTCTCGCTGACGCCGAAGGGCAACGAGGTGGCCGACGTCGTCGCCGGGCTCTACGAGCGCCATGTCGGTTCGATCGAGGCGGTCGGCGGCATCAACACCGACGAGTTCAAGCAGATGAACCGCGCCCTGCAGCGGCTCGACCGCTTCTGGAACGACACGATCGCTTATCGGATGTGAGTGCTTCGGAATTGGGACGGGAAAGCCGCGCCGAAGAAGCACGGCCCCGGGGAAAGAATAGGAGGCCGGCGCCGAAGCGCGCCGGTCTTCTTCTTTATTGCGAAGGCGGGTATCTGCGGGAGCTTGACCGTCGCTTCGCGCGCATGAAGGCTCTGCGCCTGAAGGGCAGGGCACAGATTTCATAAGGACGCGCTGGCATCCTGCCGGTGCAAAAAAGCATCGCTGTCATTTCTTTCATCTGGCCGCCGCATGCAAATCGCGGGCCAAGGCCACGTTGCCGCCATAATCGCGGTCAATGCGAGTGGTGGGTGATGCTGCGGGCCTATGCCTTGCGCTCCTTGGAACCTGCGTTGCGGCGGCGCGTTCTGGCAGCCGATCAACGTCAGGTCATGGTTGGCGAATTGTTAAGTTTGCCACCCCTAGAGTGTGGACAAAGCCGCCCGGCAAGCGAGTTGAGCGAGAGCGATAAAGCAAGAATGTCTGCCATGAGAACCAGCCGCCGTTTCTTCCTTACCGGAGCCTCCGCGCTCGCCGCCGCCGTGGTCGCCGGCCATGCGAGCGCCCAGGATGTGATCGGGGATATCCTGAAATCCTCGACGCGCGGCAATTGGGACGACCAGTTCGACGCCCGCGGCACCGACACCAACAAGGTCGCCTCGACGCTGCCGATCTTCAGCCAGCAGACGGTGGCCTTCACCGAGCAGGCGGTGGCGCAGTATCAGAACATCGTCTCCCAGGGCGGCTGGGAACAGGTTCCGGCGACCAAGAAATTGCAGCTCGGCGTCGACGACCCGGATGTCGTCCCGCTGCGCAAGCGCCTGATGGTGTCGGGCGACCTGCCGCAGAGCGCCGGCATTTCGACGGCCTTCGATTCCTATGTCGACTCGGCGGTCAAGCGCTTCCAGCTTCGTCACGGCCTGCCGGCCGACGGCGCCATGGGCAAATACACCTACGCCGCGATGAACGTGTCGGCGCAGGTCCGGCTCGGCCAGTTGCAGACCAACCTGCAGCGCCTGAAGGAAAAGGCCGGCACGCTCGGCGACCGTTACGTGCTGGTCGACATTCCGGGCGCCCAGGTCGAAGCGGTCGAGAACGACCGGGTCGTGCTGCGCCACACGGCGATTGTCGGCAAGATCGACCGCCAGACGCCGATCGTGAACTCAAAGATCAACGAGATCATCGTCAATCCGTACTGGAATGCGCCGGTTTCGATCGTGCGCAAGGACATCATTCCGCTGATGCGGAAGGACCCGAACTACCTCAAGGACAGCCACATCCGCCTGTTCGCGCCGGACGGCAGCGAGGTGGATCCGATGACCATCGACTGGTCGACGGACGATGCCGCGAAATACCGTTTCCGCCAGGATCCGGGCAGCAACAATGCGATGGCCTCGGTCAAGATCAACTTCCCGAGCCCGGACGGCGTCTATATGCACGACACGCCGCAGCAGAGCCTGTTCGGCAAGTTGATGCGCTTCGATTCCTCCGGCTGCGTACGCGTCCAGAACGTGCGCGACCTCGTCACCTGGATCCTGCGCGACACGCCCGGCTGGGACCGTCAGCATTTCGAGGCGGCGATCAAGACCGGCGAGAACACGCCGATCAATGTGGTCAATCCGGTGCCGGTCCACTTCCTCTATCTCTCGGCATGGTCGACGGCTCCGGGCGTCGTGCAGTTCCGCGACGATATCTACGCCCTTGACGGCGCCACCGAGCTGCAGATCAGCTCCGCGCAGTAAGCATCTGATCCTTAAAAGAAAAAAGGCCGCTCTCGCAGCGGCCTTTTTGTTTGGGCGACGCAATGCGCGCCTTACAGCAATTCCAGGAAAAGTGTGTGCGGTTTTCCGTCCGGAATTGCGTGAAAGTAAGGAGATAGAGCGGTTCGCCGTTTCCGTGAAACGGAGCTTGGGCGTGGGGGCAGTAGGGGCGCATCTTCGGCTTTCCGAGCGGCCTGCAACAAGACAATCGCGCCAGCATGGCAAGGCCCTTGCCGCACCCGGGCCGCGCGGCGCGGCCTCAGATGGCGCCCCCGCGGATAGCCGGTGGGGTTCTGGAACTCGTCCTGCCGATGACTCCCTGACAAGAATGACAAGCCCGCCGCCGCGGCGATGGCCGCGGTCGGCGTTGAATGTCAGCGTAGCTCACAAAAGTCAGTAAACCACTTTACGCAACCGCTTTACTAGCCAAATTTTATGGGATAGCGTTTGGTTCGTTGCTGGCTGGGGCGGACATGAGCACCATCAATGAAGTCGCGATAATGGCGAGGGTGTCGACCACCACCGTGTCGCGCTATCTCAACAATCGCATCGAGCTTCCGGCGGAGACGGCGGCGCGCATCGACGCGGCCATCGTGGCGCTCGACTACCGCCCGAACATCCTCGCTAAGCGCCTGAGTCTCGGCCGCTCCGAGGCGATCGGCATGCTGACGCCTGAAATCGCCAACCCGTTCTTTGCCGAACTGGCCGCCGCCGTCGAGGATGAGGCGGAAAAGCACGGCTATTCCGTGCTGATGAGCAGCACCGGCGGCAACCGGGAGCGCGAGCTCGCCAGTCTCAGGCGGCTGAAGGACGGCCATGTCGACGGGCTGATCATGATGACCAACCGGCCGGACGACGGCTCTTTAGCCGCAACCCTTCATCACTACGGCCACATCGTTTTGATCGACGAGGACATTCCGGGCGTCAACGTTCCGAAAATCTTCGTCGAGAACCGCGAAGGTGCTCGCGCCGCGACGCGCCACCTCATCGAGGCCGGGCACCGGCGCATCGCCCATATCGGCGGCCCGGCGAAGCTGTTCAGCGCCATCGAACGACTGGCCGGGTACCGCGACGCCATGGCCGAGGCGGGGATAGAAGTCGACGACGGCGATGTCCGCCAGGGCGAGTATTCGCGCGCGTTCGGCCGCGCCGCCATGCTGGACATCCTGGCCGGCGGCCAGCCGCCGACGGCCGTTTTCGCCGGCAGCGATTTCATTGCTATCGGCATCATGGAAGCGGTGCGTTCCAAAGGCCTCAACGTGCCGCAGGACATCTCGCTGGTCGGCTTCGACGACATGCCGTTTGCCGACCTCCTCGCGCCAGGCCTCACCACAATCCGTCAGCCGACCGCCGAACTCGGCCGCATCGGGTTCAGCACACTCAAGGCGCTGATCGACAAGGCGTCGCCGCCTGAACTCACACGGCTCCCGGTCGCGCTGGTCAAGCGCAACTCAGTAGCGCCGCCGCGCTCCTGAGACAGACAGTTCGCAACCAAGAAAGGGGAATGAAACAAATGACAAGATCGATCATGAAATCAATAGCATACGCCGCGGCTCTCGGGCTTGGCCTGGTGGCCGGACCGACACTCGCCGCCGACTTCAGCGCCGTCTATGTGATGTCGGACAATCTCGGCGACATGGGCTTCAACGACAACGCCGCCACCGGCTTCGCCCGCGCCGAGAAGGAAGGCGTCAAGACGCGCCTGCTGCAGGCATCGCCGACCGATCCGCAGCTCTGGCGCCAGAATCTCGAGGCAGTGTCGAATTCGGGCGAATGGAGCGTCGTCTTCACCGGCCCGAACATGCACGACAACCTGGCCGATGTCGCGCCGCAGCATCCCGACCAGAAATATGTCTTCTTCGACGACGAGTTGAAGCAGCCGAATGTTCTTTCGGTGAAATACGCGCAGAACGAAGGCTCCTATCTCGCCGGCGCGCTGGCCGCGATCGCGGCGACCGACAAGAAGGATTTTCCGCTCACTTCCGGCGATCCGAAGATCGCGGTGGTCGCCGGCATGGACCTGCCGGTCATCCAGGACTTCATCCTCGGCTTCAAGCAGGGCGCCAAGACCGTCGTGCCGGACATCGACGTGCAGGTGATCTTCATCGGCAACTTCAACGACGCGCAGAAGGCTTACGACCTGACCAAGACCGCGATCCAGAACGGCGCCAACGTCGTCTTCAACGTCGCCGGCCCAGCCGGCCTCGGTATCCTCAAGGGCGCGGCGGACTCCAAGAAATACGCCATCGGCGTCGATTCCGACCAGAGCGGCCTGCACCCGGACAATGTGATCGCCTCGATGATCAAGCAGATCGGCAACTCGATCTACGACTCGATCAAGCAGATCCAGGACGGCAAGGCCGAGTTCGGCAAGCTCAAGGTCTACGGCCTCGCCAATGAGGGCGTCGGCCTTGTCTATAACGACAAGCTGGTGCCCGCCGACATCAAGGCCAAGGTCGACGCCGCCAAGGCCAAGGTGGTCAGCGGCGAGATCAAGGTCGACACTGCTTTCAAGTAAGCCCTCCCAGGACCTTGAAACGGGACGCCGCCAAGGCGGCGTCCCCCCCCATGCCGACCAGGAAGCGTGCCCCCAGGAAGCGTGCCGATGAGTGACCCGGACATCATCTTGAGCCTTGCAGGCATCGCCAAGTCGTTTGGCGAGAAGGCCGCGCTCAGTCATGTCGACCTCGATGTCCGGCGCGGCGAGGTTCATGTCATCTGCGGCGAGAACGGCGCCGGCAAGTCGACGCTGATGAACATCCTTGCGGGCATTCACCAGCCGAACGCCGGCTCCATCGTGCTGAACGGCAAGACCGTGACGATCGCCGACCCTATCGCCGCGAGCCGCCTCGGCATCGGCATGGTGCACCAGCACTTCACGCTGGTGCCGTCCATGAGCGTGGCTGAGAACCTGTTTCTCGGCCGCCAGCCGCGCCGGCTGGGTATCTTCTCCGACCGCTGGCAGATGGTCGAGCGCGCCCGCGAACTGATCGCGCGCTACAACTTCCGCCTCGATCCGGAAGCGCCGGTGCGCACGCTTTCGGTCGGCCAGCGCCAGCGCGTCGAGATCCTGAAGGCGCTGGCGTTCGACGCGGATCTCTTGATCCTCGACGAACCGACCGCCGTGCTGACTCCGCCCGAAGTCGATGAGCTGATCGGTGTGGTCGACGGCTTGCGCGCCAGGGGCCGCACCATTCTTTTCATCACCCACAAGCTGCGCGAGGTGAAAGCCGTCTCCGACCGCGTGACCGTCATTCGCCATGGCCGCAGCATTTCGACGCGCAATACGGCCGATGTCACCGAAGCCGACATCGCCCGCGACATGGTCGGCCGCGACGTATTCCTGGTCGGCCGCAAGGGCAGTGGGCAGCGCAGCTTCGGCGCCCCGGTCCTGACGCTCGACAGTGTCAGCATGACCAATCATTCAGGCCGGCGTCTGCTCGACCGCATCTCTCTCCAGGTACGCGCCGGCGAGGTTCTGGGCATCGCCGGCGTCGACGGCAACGGCCAGACCGAACTCGCCGAGGCGATTGCCGGGCTGATGCCGGTGCAGGCGGGCAGGATCCGTTTCGGCGACCGGGATTTGACCGACGCTGACCTCTGGGAGCGCCAGCAGGCCGGTCTCGGCTTCGTGCCGGAAGACCGCCTCGACCGTGGCCTGAGCGTCACGATGAGCGTCGCCGAGAACGTCGCGGCGACCAACTACAGCCGCGCCGGATTGCTGTCCGGCGGCCTGATCAATCGGCGGAAGCTGGACAGCTTCGCGGGCGAGAAGATCAAGGAGTTCGACGTGCGCGGCGCGCAGCCTGCCACGCAGGCCGGCTGGCTCTCCGGCGGCAACATGCAGAAACTGGTGATTGCCCGCGAGCTGGAGCGCGACCCATCGCTGCTCCTGATCTGCCAGCCGACGCGCGGACTGGACATCGGCGCGTCCGAATTCGTTCACGCGCGCATCCTGCAGGCCGCCGACCGGGGCCGCGCCGTGCTCCTGATCTCGTCCGAGCTCTCCGAGATCTTCGCGCTCTCCGACAGGATCGGCGTCATGTATTCAGGGCGCATGATGCGCGTCCTCGACCGCGCCGAGGCCGACGAGGAGACCGTCGGATATCTGATGAACGGCGGATCGAAGGAGGCTGCGTAATGGCGCCGGCGCTGTCCAATTTCCTGCGCGTCATTCGCGCGCCGCTCGCCGCGATCCTGCTCACGCTGGCGCTCGGCTTCCTGCTGGTCGCATCGATCACGGATGAGCCGGTCCGCGCCTATCGCGACCTGTTGCTCGCCAATTTCGATTCGCTCGGCAACTTCGCCCTGTTCCTGAACCGCGCCACGCCGCTCACCCTGATCGCGCTCGGTGTCGTCTTCTCCTTTCGCGCCGGCATCTTCAATGTCGGCGGCGAGGGCCAGCTCTACGCGGGCGCGGTCACCACCACCGTCGTCGCCATCGCCGGCGCTTCGCTGCCGGCCTTTATGCTGATGCCGCTCGCCATCGTCGCCGGTTTTCTTGCCGGCGCGGTGGTCGGCTGGATTCCGGGCGTGCTCAAGGTGCGTCTCGCCGTCGACGAGGTGGTCACGACACTGATGCTTAACATCATCATTCTCCTGATCACCTCCTGGCTGGCCAACCAGGTGATCCGCGACACCACCGCCTATGGCGCGGTGAGCTGGATGGTACCGAGCTCGATCTGGCTGCCGCCCTTGCCTTTCGTTCCGCGCGCCACCAGCGGCTTCCTTGTCGCCGCCGTGCTTGCCGTCGTCTCATGGATCGTGCTGTTCCGCACCCGATGGGGCGCGGAGGTTCGCGCGGCCGGCACCAATCTGCGCTTTGCCGAGGCCACGGGCGTGCCGGCGGCGCGGCGGGTGATCTCGGCGATGGTCATTGCCGGTGGATTGGCCGGGCTGGCCGGAGCGCTTTATGTGCTCGGCGTCGGACACCGCTTCGAGCAGAATTTCTCGCCGAGCTACGGGCTTGTCGGCCTGACCTGCGCCCTGCTTGCCCGCGTCCATCCGATCGGTTCGCTGACGACCGCGCTGTTCTACGCGGCGATGCTGAATGGTGCTGCCTACATGCAGATTTCCACGGATGTGCCGCGCTCGCTGGTCAACCTTTTGACGGGCCTGCTCGTGCTGCTGATGACGGCGCGGCTGCGTCGCGCCGCCCAGGCAGCGTGAGGGGAGGCAAGGGATGAACCTCGCATCGCTGCTCGCCGCGGTTCTTGAACAGTCGACCCCGATCCTGCTTGCCGCGCTGGCGGCCATGATCACCTTGCGCGCCAACATCCTCAATGTCGCGGTCGAGGGCATGATGCTGGCGGCCGCCTTCGCCGCCGTCGCCGTCGGCGACTGGAGCGGCAGCGCCTGGCCGGCCTTCCTATCGGCGCTGGTGGTCGCGGTGGTGCTTTCGCAGCTTCTGGCGCTGCTGACCTTGCGCTTCTTCGCCGACTTCATCGTGGCGGGCCTTGGCATCAATCTGCTGGCCGCCGGCGGCACGCTCTTCATCCTCGAGCGCTACTACAACAGTCCAGGCGGGCTGAGGCCGATCGCCTTTCCCGACATCTGGCATGTTCCGGCCGGATCGCTGTCCTGGCTGCCGGTGCTCGGCCCGGCCTTCGAAGGCCAAAGCATCATCGTGCTGATCGCACTTGTCGCGGTCCCGCTCACCTATGTCTTCCTCAACAAGACGCCGCTCGGCGCCAGCCTGCGGGCCGCGGGAGAGGACGAGCACGCAGCGCGTTCCGCCGGCATCCGCATCGCTGCCATGAAGGCCCTGTCCTTGGCGATCAGCGGCTTGCTGGCCGGGCTTGCCGGCGCGCAGCTTGCCATGGACAAGCTGCATTTCTTCCTGCCGGACATGACCAGCGGCCGCGGCTTCATCGGGCTGGCCGCGACGCTATTCGGCGGCGGCCAGCCCTGGATGACGGCTGCGGCGTCCTTCCTGTTCGGCTTCTTCGGCGCGCTGGGCGACCGCCTGCAAGTGTTCGCCATCCCCTCGCAGTTCGTGCTGATGCTGCCCTATCTCGCCGCCATCATCGGCCTGACCTTCGCCCGCTGGCGCATCCTGGTGCGCAACCGCCCGGCCAGAATTCAGGACAATCCCCAATGACGAAGCCGATCATCCTCGACTGCGATCCGGGCAATGACGATGCCCTGGGCATCCTGGTCGCCGCCGGCCATAAGGCGCTCGACCTGAAGGCGGTGACGACGGGTGCCGGTCATCTCGCCGGGGACCGCACGGCGCGCAACGGCGCCATCGTCCTTGCCGTTGCGGAGCGCAAGGATGTCCCGGTTTCGGCCGGCGCCATGGGGCCATTGGTGCGCGAAAGGCTGATCGCCGGCATCCTCGACCAGGCGAGCGCGCTCGACCCGGAGCGGCCGGATCTCGAAGCGGTCAACCTCGATCCACGCCACTCCAGCGACCTCATCGCCGAGCTTGTCCTTTCAGGCGCTGCCGCTACCGTCGTCACCACCGGTCCGCTGACCAATCTGGCCATGGCGCTGCGGCGCAATTCCGGCCTGGCGGAAAGGATCGGGCGCATCGTCTCGCTCGGCGGGGCCTGGGGGCTCGGCAACAAGACAGCTGCGGCGGAGTGGAACGTTCTGTGCGATCCGGAGGCGGCAGCCATCGTGTTCGGGGCCGGCATTCCTTTGACGCTTCTTCCGATCGACGTGGGACCGCAGGCGGTTATCACCGATCGCTTGATCGCGGACGCCGAGCCGATTGGCGGCAAGGTCGGGCGCTTCGCCGCCGAGCTCCTGCGCTCGCTGAACACGACATTCCGCCCGGGCGTGTTCGGGGTTGGCGCCATGCCGCTCAACGATCCCGTGGCATCGCTCGTCGCGGCCGAACCCTCCCTGGCCAGGACCGTTCCGGCTCGGGTCGAGGTCGAGCTCGCCGGCAAGTTCACCTATGGCCGCACGGTCATCGACTTTGCCGGACGCTCGGGGCCGCCGAACGCCGAAATCGCCGTCGAGCTTGATGGCGAGGGCATCCACGCCGCCTTCATCGCCGCATTGAAGCGGCTGGCCAGCCGGTCTTACAAAACAGGAGAGGAAGTATGACAAAGAGCCGTCGCGTCCTGATCGCGGGCGAATCCTGGACCGTTCATTCGATCCACCAGAAGGGCTTCGATTCCTTCACCACGACGGAGTACGCCGAAGGCGTGCGCTGGCTGCGCGACGCCCTCGAAGGCGGTGGCTGGGACGTTGTCTACCAGCCGGCCCATATCGCCGCGCGCGACTTCCCCTTCAGCGCCGGCGAGCTGGCGAAGTTCGACTGCATTATGCTGAGCGACATCGGCGCCAACACCCTGTTGCTCCATTCCGACACGTTCATGCGGTCGAAGATGCTGCCCAATCGCCTCGAAGCGATACGCGACTATGTCCTCGGCGGCGGCGGACTGGTGATGATCGGCGGCTATATGACCTTCCAGGGCATCGACGCCAAGGCGCGCTATCGCGACACCGAAGTCGCGGAGGTGCTGGGCGTGGAAATGGAGGCGGGTGATGACCGCGCCGAGCGGCCGCAAGGCGTGAAGCCGCGTGTTGCCGCAGCAAGTCATCCGATCGTCGGCGGGCTGGAAGCGGAGTGGCCGGCGCTGCTCGGCTACAACCGCTTTGCCGCCAGGCAGAAGGCGACGGTGGTCGCGACCGTCGGCAACGATCCCTTGATCGTCGCGGCGGAGTTCGGCAAGGGGCGGTCGGTCGCCTTTGCCTCGGATTGCGGGCCGCATTGGGCGCCGCCCGCTTTTGTCGATTGGCCGGGCTACACGACGCTCTGGCGGCAGATCGTCGGCTGGGCGGCGGGAGCCTGACATGGTGACGCTCAACATCATGCGCTGGGGCGACCGCGGCGCGCCGAAGGCGATGGTGGCGCTGCACGGCATCACCGCCAATGCAGGCGCCATGACCGAGCCGGCGCGGATGCTTGCCGCACGCGGCTGGCAGGTGATCGCTCCCGACATGCGCGGCCACGGCGAAAGCGCGCGAGGCAATGGCGACTTCTCTTTCGACAGCCTGCTCTCCGATTTTGCCGAGAACCTCCCCGCCGGACCGGACGTGCTGCTTGGTCATTCCTTCGGCGGCACGCTGGCGCAGCTTGGCGTGTTGCGCGGCCTGTTCCGGCCGAAGGCGATGCTTCTGGAAGACCCGGTCTCGCATTTTGCCGACAAGGCGACACCGAAGGGCATGCTGGACTGGGACGAAGCAAATCTGCCCCACGACATCGAGGGGCTGCTGAAACTCAATCCCGGCTGGTCGCGGCGTGACGCCGCCTGGAAAGTCGTGTCGCTCGAGCAGATATCGTTCGATGACGCGCGTTCAGCCTTCGCGGGCAACGCGCCCTGGGATCTGCGGGATGAGGCGGTGCGCCTGGCCCGGATGCTGCCGACGGTTTGGGTCCTGCCGGAAGTGAGCCGGTTTGTCCCGCCCGACGACACCGCGCGCCTGCGGGCAGAGGTCGGCGAGCGGTCTGTCGTCGTGATGCCCAACGTCGGCCATAGTATCCATCGCGACGCCACGCAGGCATTTGTCGAGATAGTCGAGAAACTGGGAGCCGGCACTTGGTTCGACCGCTGAACGACGGGCACGATTTCGTCTTCCAACTGGGAGGGCATGCGCCGCGGCTTTCCGTCAGGCCTGGCGAACAATTCACGGTGTTCACCGAGGACTGCTTTTCCGGCAAGCTGACGAGCGTCGACGGTAAGCCGCGCGAGGTCGCGCCCTATCCGAAAGTCAACCCGCTGGTCGGTCCGATCGCCGTCGAAGGCATCAGGGCCGGCGATATCATGGCGATCCGCCTGCATCGCCTGGAGCCCGCTCGTGACTGGGGCGTGGCGACGATATCACCGAATTTCGGCTTCCTGTCGGGAACCCGCGCCTCGCCCAACTTGCAGCAGGAGCAGGACGAGCGGGTGTGGATCTGGCGCCTCTCGCCGGATCGAACGCAATTAACCACACGGACCTCCTCCGGCCGCACGCTTTCCGCCAGCTACCGGCCGTTCCACGGCACGTTGGGCGTCGCGCCCGCTCATGGCGAGGTTCGCCTCGGCGTCGTTCCCGGCGACTTCGGCGGCAATTTCGACATCCCGGACCTGAGGGAAGGCGCGACGCTCTACCTGCGGGCGAATGTCGATGGCGGGCACATCTATATCGGTGACGGACATTACGCGCAGGGCGATGGCGAGATCGCGGGCACCGCGGTCGAGGGCGCCTTCTTCACTTCCCTGTCCGCCGAGAAGGCGATGCCGGATGAGAGCTTCGACTGGCCGCGCCTGGAGACTGAAAGCCATATCGGCGTCATTGGCTGCGCGCGGCCGCTGGACGACGCCGCCCGCATCGCGGTCGCCGGGCTGGTGCGCTGGGTGGCGCAACGGACAGGCCTGGACACGATGGACGCGCATCAACTGGTCAGCCAGACCTGCAGCCTGCGCATCGGCAATGTCGTGAATCCCGCTTTCACGGCGCTTTGTTCCGTACCCAAGGCGGTTCTGTCGCATTAGCGGAACGGCGACGCGTCCGCGGTTGATACGGCCGCGTGACGTCCGGCCGGCTGGACGCGACGCTGGCAATTGCCCATGGTCGGTCGACCAGCCGGAATCTCGCCATGGACGTTGCCGTCTTCATTCTCGTCGTGCTCGCCTTCGTAACGGTTTCCGGTGCGCTGGTGCGGCTGGTGCGCGTGCCGCTGCCGGTGCTGCAGATCGCGATCGGCGCCGCCCTGGCCTGGCCGGCACGCGGCCTGCATGTCGAGATCGACCCGGAGCTGTTCCTCCTGGTATTCATTCCGCCGCTTCTGTTCGGCGATGCGTTCTCGGCGCCGAAGCGCGAGCTGATAGCGCTGCGCAGCCCGATCCTCGACCTCGCCATCGGGCTCGTCTTCTTCACCATCGTCGGCTTCGGTTACGCCTTGCACTGGCTGGTGCCGAGCATCCCGCTGGTGGTCGCCTTCGCTCTGGCCGCCGTGCTGTCGCCGACCGATGCGGTCGCCGTGTCCTCGATCGTCGACCGCAATGTCGTCCCGGCGCGGCTGATGCACATATTGGAAGGCGAATCCCTGCTCAACGACGCCTCGGGTCTGGTGATGTTCCGCTTCACGGTCGCGGCGGCGCTGACCGGCAGCTTTTCGTTCGCCGCGGCATCCCTGAGCTTCCTCTTGGCAGCGGCGATCGGCATTCTCGCCGGCATCGCGGCGCTGTTCATCGCCGCGAAGTCGTTGCAGATCCTCGGCCGCATCACCAGCACACCGGCCGAGGCGCAGGTGCTGGTCATGGTGCTGTTGCCCTTTGTCGCCTATCTGATCGCCGAGCATTTGAACGCGTCGGGCGTTCTGGCGGCGGTCACCGCCGGCCTGTTGACCGGATATTCCGGCATCGTCCGCCACATGGCGGTCTCGGCGCGCATCCAGACGATCTCGCTCTGGTCGATGCTGATCTTCATGTTCAACGGCTCGCTGTTCATCCTGCTTGGCCTGCAACTGCCCGACATCATCCGCAAGGTGCCGCCGGAACTGACGGACCGGCATTGGCTGTTCGAGCCGGCATTGACCGTGCTGTTGCTCACGCTCTGCCTGATCGGGCTGCGCTATGTCTGGATCTGGATCGGCGACGTGGGCGCCGTGCTTGCCGCGCGGCTCGGCAAGCGCAAAGCCGAACCCTTTGGCTTTCGCGTCAGGCTTGCCGGTTCGATCGCCGGCGTGCGCGGCGCCGTCACCCTGGCGGGCATCCTGTCCCTGCCGCTTACCTTGCAAGACGGCTCGCCCTTTCCGGCCCGCGACCTCGTGATCTTCCTCGCCGCCGGCGTCATCATATGCTCGCTGGCGATTGCGAGCCTTACCCTGCCTACGGTCGCGCGCGGTCTCGTCGAACCCGGCGAGCATCCAGGTGCGGCCGAAGAGCGCCGGGCCCGCGTCGGCGCCGCCAACGCGGCCATCGCCAGGATCGAAGGCCTCGCCAGCGACGGCAATGAAGGGGAGGCGGCGGACATGAAGCTTGCCATCGCCGAGAGCGTCGCATCCATCTACCGGCGGCGCATCTCGCTCTCCGACGGCGCCGACGAAGCGCGCGCCGAGGCCCGCGAATCCGGGCGGATCGAGCTCGGATTCAGGCTTGCCGGCATCGAGGCCGAGCGGGCCGAACTGCAGGCGATGCTTCGCCGTGGCGACATCAATGACCATACGGCGCGCAAGCTGTTCACCGAGATCACCTTCTCGGAAGCGATCCTCAAGGGCCGCGAACCGCGGGATTAGAACTGGACGGGTTTGTCTTGGCGCAAACCGGCCAGCAAATTTCGCGCCGCAAACGTGGCGGCTCGGAAACAACTGTGTTAATGCGCGGCGACCTCGCAGACCTCCGGCCCCAAGGGAAAGCAAGCCATGTCAAACGCAGCGGCAGCCTCCAGCAAATTCGAATCCTTCTTCGAGACCACGCTTGCCGACGCCGATCCGGAAATCTTCGGCGCCATCCGCAACGAGCTTGGGCGCCAGCGCCACGAGATCGAGCTGATCGCGTCGGAAAACATCGTGTCGCGCGCCGTGCTCGAGGCGCAGGGCTCGATCATGACCAACAAATATGCCGAGGGTTATCCAGGCAAGCGCTACTATGGCGGCTGCCAGTTCGTCGACGTGGCCGAGGAACTGGCCATCGAGCGCGCGAAAAAGCTCTTTGGCTGCAACTTCGCCAACGTTCAGCCGAACTCGGGCAGCCAGATGAACCAGGCCGTGTTCCTGGCGCTGCTGCAGCCCGGCGACACCTTCATGGGCCTCGACCTGAATTCGGGCGGGCATCTCACCCACGGCTCGCCGGTCAACATGAGCGGCAAATGGTTCAAGGTCGTCTCCTATGGCGTGCGCAAGGAAGACCATTTGCTCGACATGGACGCGATCGAGAAGACCGCGCATGAGACGAAGCCGAAGCTGATCCTGGCCGGCGGCACCGCCTATTCGCGCATCTGGGACTGGAAGCGTTTCCGCGAGATCGCCGATTCGATCGGCGCCTATCTGATGGTCGACATGGCGCATATCGCCGGCCTCGTCGCCGGCGGCGTGCATCCGTCGCCGTTGCCTCATGCCCATGTCGTGACCACGACGACCCACAAATCGCTGCGCGGTCCGCGCGGCGGCATGATCCTGTGCAACGACGAGGACATCGCCAAGAAGATGAATTCGGCGGTGTTTCCGGGCTTGCAGGGCGGCCCGCTGATGCATGTCATCGCCGCCAAGGCGGTGGCGCTCGGCGAGGCGCTGAAGCCGAGCTTCAAGGCCTATGCCGAAAGCATCGTCGCCAATGCCAAGGCGCTGGCCTCCAGCCTGCAGGAGACGGGCCTCGATATCGTCTCCGGCGGTACCGACAACCATTTGATGCTGGTCGACCTTCGGCCGAAGAACGCCACCGGCAAGCGTGCGGAAGCCGCCCTCGGCCGCGCCAACATCACCTGCAACAAGAACGGTATCCCGTTCGATCCGGAAAAGCCGTTCGTGACGTCGGGCGTACGCCTCGGCACGCCGGCCGGCACCACACGCGGCTTCGGCCAGGCCGAATTCCGCGAGATCGGCAAGCTGATCGCCGAGGTGCTGGATGGGCTGAAGGTGGCGAATTCCGACGACGGCAATGCGGCCGTCGAGGCCGCCGTCAAAGCCAAGGTCACGGCGTTGACCGACCGCTTCCCGCTTTACCCCTATCTCGGCTGATCCACGCTCGGTTGCCCTCCGTCGGTTGACCGCGCGACATACGTCATCTTTTATCCTTGCGCTTCGCGCCGCTCCTTGATCGGGCGGCGCGGCTTACCGGAGACCTGATGATGCGCACTTTCCGTCTTGCCACCCTGGCCCTGTCCGGCTCGCTGGCCGTTTTCGCCCTGTCCGGCGCGGTTGCGCAGGAGCAGGCGCAGCCCGGCTCCGACATGCCGGCCACCAATACCTTCGGCAAGTGGACCACCATCATCGATACGCTCGATACCGGGCAGGATGCGCACAAGACCTGCGCCGCCTCGACTGCATTCGTCGACGGCGACGGCAATGCCGGATCCCTGACGCTGTCGATCTCGACCGGCGATGCGCTGCCGCCGGACGCGTATCCGGCCATCATGTTCATCATCGACAACGGCAACCTGCCGACCGGCGACAAGATCGCCGCGACCTTCGGCGATCCTGGCGTGAAGGTCGCTGCGACCGTGACCTCCAACGGCGCCGCCGGTGGTCGTCCCAGCTGGATGGTCGACAACCAGGCCAAGACCAGCCTCGCCCTGCTGCGCGCCATGCGCAAGGTCACCTCGCTCGACGTCACCTTCGGCAAACAGAAGGTCACCAGCATCCCGATGGACGGCTTCACCAAGGCCTATCGCAACCTAGGCGCATCGTGCGGGTTTCCGACCAAGGATGTTGCGCCCTGACGCCCGTCGGCCAGCGGGGTGGAGCGCTGGCAATCTTGCTTATGCCTCGCTATCTCTGAGGCATGAAAGGCTCTAAGCCTTTCGCCCACAGAATCGCGAACCCAAGGCTCTCCATGCGCTGTCCCTATTGCCAGTCCGAAGATACGCAGGTGAAGGATTCGCGTCCCGCCGAGGACGGCGCGGCGATCCGCAGGCGGCGGGTGTGCCCCGATTGCGGCGGCCGTTTCACGACTTTCGAGCGCGTCCAACTGCGCGACCTCGTCGTCGTCAAGAAGTCCGGCCGCAAGGTGCCTTTCGACCGTGACAAGCTGCTGCGCTCCGTCGAGATCGCCGTGCGCAAGCGCAATGTCGACCCCGAGCGCATCGACCGCGCGGTCACCGGCATCGTGCGCCAGCTCGAAAGCTCCGGCGAAACCGAGGTTGCTTCGGGCGAAGTCGGCCGGCTGGTCATGGATGCGCTGAAATCGCTGGATGACGTCGCCTATGTCCGCTTCGCCTCGGTCTATCGCAATTTCCGCGAGGCCAAGGATTTTCATGAGCTGCTGGGCGAACTGAAGGGCGACGAGGAAAAGACCGAAGAGGACGCTGGCTGATCATGGCGGGACAGCGACTGGACGAGGCCGCGCAGGCGGCCCTTGATCGCCGTTTCATGGCCGCGGCCATCAGGTTGTCGCGCCGCAACGCCGGCCGCACGTCGACCAACCCTTCCGTCGGCACCATCATCGTGCGCGACGACGGCGCCGGCCCGATGATCGTCGGTACCGGCGTGACGGCCGTCGGCGGCCGCCCGCATGCCGAGACCGAAGCGCTGGCCGAGGCCGGCGAACTCGCGCGTGGTGCTACGGCTTACGTTACTTTGGAGCCTTGCGCCCACCACGGCCGCACGCCGCCTTGCGCCAACGCGCTGGTCAATGCCGGCATCGCGCGCGTCGTCGGCGCGGCAAGCGATCCCGATCCGCGCGTCTCCGGCAAGGGCTACGCCATACTGCGCGCCGCCGGTGTCGAGGTGGTGGAGAAAGTGCTGGCCGCCGAGGCCGCCGAGCAGATGGCCGGCTATCTGACTCGTTCTCTAAAAAAACGCCCGGAAGTAACTCTGAAGCTTGCGCTTTCGAGTGACGGCAAGATCGGCCGCAAAGGCGCGGGCCAGGTCGCCATCACCGGCGAGATCGCGCGGCGCGATGTCTATCTGATGCGCGCCGAGTCCGACGCCATCCTGGTCGGCATCGGCACCGCTCTCGAGGACGACCCGGCGCTGACCGTGCGCCTTCCGGGACTGGAGAACCGCTCGCCGGCGCGCATCATCCTCGATCGGCAGATCCGGCTGCCGGAGACATCCAAGCTGATATCCGGCGTCGACCGCGTGCCGCTCTATATCGCCGCCTGTCTGGAAGCCGACCCGCACCGGCGGGCGGCGCTCGAACGCGCGGGCGTGCGCTTCATCGGCACCGAAACCCACAATGGCGTGGTCGCCTTGCCGGAATTGCTGGAAGACCTTGCCGCGCTTGGCATGGCAAGCGTTTTGGTCGAAGGCGGCGCCAAGGTAGCCAAGGCCTTCCTCGAGGAAGACCTTGTCGACCGCATCGTCCTGTTCCAGGGACCTGAGGCGATCGGCAAAGACGGTATTGCATCGCCTATCGACGCCGACCATATCCCGGCAGGTTTTCGCAAGCTGCGTGATATGCGCTTCGGCGAAGACAGTTACGCCGAGTGGGTAAGACCATGATCCCAAAAAGTGGGAACCGATTTTTGGGTTAGATCATGGTCAAAATGAAAGACGCTCTCTGATGTTTACTGGGATTGTGACTGACGTTGGCACTGTCGCTACCGTGAAGCCGCTGGCCGAAGGCGTTGGGCTGCGCATAGACACCACCTATGATCCCGAAACCATCGCCATCGGCGCCTCCATCTCCTGCGGCGGCGTTTGCCTGACGGTCACGGCGCTCCCCGAAACTGGTTCCAACGCGCGCTGGTTCGAGGTCGAGGCCTGGGAGGAGGCGCTGAGGCTCACCACGGCATCCAGCTGGAAATCAGGCACCAGGATCAATCTCGAACGGGCGCTGAAGATCGGCGACGAGCTCGGCGGCCACATCGTTTCCGGCCATGTCGACGGCACGGCCGAGATCGTCGAGCGCAAGGAGGAGGGCGATGCCGTGCGCTTCACGCTGGAAGCGCCGCGGCATCTGGCGAAGTTCATCGCGCCGAAAGGGTCGGTCGCGCTCGACGGCACCTCGCTCACCGTCAACAAGGTCGAAGGCACCCGCTTCGACGTGCTGCTCATCCATCATTCGCTGAGCGTCACCACCTGGGGCCAACGCCAGGCCGGCGACCGCGTCAATCTCGAGATCGACACCATGGCCCGCTATGCCGCGCGCCTGGCGGAGGCGGCGAAAGAGGGGCTTTGACTAAAGTCGTGAGGCCGCGCCGTTCAACACTGCGTCCCGCTTCACTTCTGCTCGCGCCCCTCGTAAGCTTTTCACCTGTCCGGAGGGGAAAGCCATGACCAACCCGTCGCAACAAGTCATGAGGCTGGGTTTCGGATTTGCCGTGTCACAGGCGCTGCGCGTCGTCATCGAACTCGGCATTCCCGATCTTCTGGCTTCCGGCGAGCAGTCAGTTGAAGATTTGGCGGCCGCCACGAAGACGGATGCGGAATCGCTCTATCGCGTCATGCGGCTTCTGGCGCCGGAGGGGGTCTTCACTGAAGTTCGCCCTCGTCATTTTACCTTGATGGAGGTGGGCGCGGCGCTTCGTTCCGATCGGCCCGGACCACGCGACTTCATCCGGATGGTCAACAGCGAGGCCTATCTTGCGTTCGAGCAGCTTCTGCATTCCGTCCGCACCGGAAAGCCGGCCTTCGACAAGGTGTTCGGAAGTCCGAGGTTCGATTGGCTTTCGGCCCACCCGGAACAGGCTGCCCTGTTTCAGCGAGCTATGATTGCCCAGGGCCAAGGCAGCAACGAGGCGGTCGCCGACGCCTATGATTTCAGCCGATATACGCGGGTCGTCGATGTCGGCGGCGGGCATGGACAGCTTCTCTCGGCCATCCTTGCCCGCAATCCCCATTTGAGCGGGGTTCTTCTCGATCTCGCCTCCGGAGTGGCGGCGGCGCGCCAGGAGGCCGGGAGCGATCCGTCGCGCACCGACTTCGTCGTCGGCGACTTCTTCGATAGCGTCCCCGTCGGCGACGTCTATGTAATCAAGAAGGTGATCCACGATTGGGACGATGAACGCGCCGAGTTGATCTTGCGCCGTTGCCGCGAGGCAATGCAAACGCATGGCAGGGTGCTTGTGGCCGAGACGCTCGTCCCTGCGGGCGACGAACCAGCCCAGATCAAGGCCATCGATGTGGTCATGCTCGCGGTCACCGGCGGCCTTGAGCGGACCGAGGCGCAATACGCCAGGCTGTTCGAGGCCGCAGGGCTGAAGCTCGAGCGAGTGATCGACACCACCGCGCCGATCTCGATCCTTGAGGCTTCGCCTGCCTAGCCAAACAAAGTACCGAAACATCGCGCTGCCCCGGGATCTGAATCCTTCGAGAGATACAGCGTTGGTGTCGGTCCGCCAATCTTCCGCTTGCGATAAACCTGGCTTCGGCCTAAGTCACCGGCAACCCCCCGGAGACTTTTATGGCAGGCACATCCCAACACGGCAAAGCGTTCATTCGCCCGAAGGCGAAGGCGCATCTGCTCATTGTCGAAGCGCGCTTTCACGACGATCTCGCCGACGCGCTGCTCGAAGGCGCGACCGGCGCGCTCGACGAGGCCGGCGCCACCTATGACGTCGTCACGGTTCCTGGCTCGCTCGAAATACCTGCTGTCATCACCTTCGCGCTCGATGGCGCGGCCGAAGGCGGCACGCATTACGACGGTTTTGTCGCGCTAGGAACCGTCGTCCGCGGCGACACCTACCATTTCGACATCGTCGCCAATGAATCGAGCCGCGCGCTCATGGATCTTTCGGTGCAGGAGGCGATCGCGATCGGCAATGGCATTCTGACCACAGAAAACGACGCGCAGGCATGGGCGCGTGCGCGAAAGACCGAAGGCGACAAGGGCGGCTTCGCCGCGCGCGCGGCGCTGACCATGATCGCGCTCAAAGAGAAATTCGGAGCCCAATCGTGACCGAGCCCGCCTCGACCGGAGCGGTGCGCCACGTCAACAAGCGCGGCGCCGCCCGTCTTGCCGCCGTCCAGGCGCTCTATCAGATGGATGTGGCCGGCAGCGGCGTTTTCGAGATCACGGCCGAATACGAGACCTTTCGCCTCGGCAAGGAAGTCGATGGCGCGCTCTATCGCGAGGCCGACGCGCAATGGTTCCGCGCCATCCTGACCGGCGTCGTCGAGAACCAGAAGACCATCGACCCCGTCATCCGCCAGGCGCTGACCGAGGATTGGCCGCTGTCGCGGCTGGATTCGACGCTGCGCGCCATTCTGCGCGCCGGCGTCTATGAATTGATGAAGCGCGAGGATGTGCCGGTGGCCGTCATCGTCTCCGAATATGTCGACATCGCCAAGGCGTTCTACGAGGAAGACGAGCCGAAGCTGGTCAACGCCGTTCTTGATCGCGTCTCGCGCCGGGTTCGCGGCGAGGGGCGTGGCAAGGACGCTTCATGACAGCCGCAACGGCCGGGGTCGCCGAGGCCGGCAGGGAAGGGCGTCGCACGGCGGTGCTCCTTGCCGCCGCGCAGGCGATCGTCGGTTCGGCCGCGCCGATCGCCATTTCGCTCGGCGCGCTGGCCGGACAATATCTGCTCGGTCCCGACAAATCCCTGGCCACCGCGCCGGTCACCGGCTTCAACATCGGCGTGGCGCTCGGCGCCTTGCCGGCTGCCGCCATCATCCGCAGCCTCGGCCATCGCGGCGGCTTCATGATCGGCACCATAGTCACCGCGCTCGGCGGCCTGGTCGCGGCGCTCGCGCTCTATCAGGCGAGCTTCTGGCTGTTCGCCTTCGGCCTCTGCGTCATCGGTGTCGGCGGCGCCTTCGTCCAGCAGTTCCGCTTCGCCGCCGCCGACAACGCGCCACCCGAATTCAAGGCGCGCGCCATCTCCTTCGTGCTGGCGGGCGGCATCATCACCGCCATCCTCGGGCCGCAGATCGTCATCTACACGCGCGAATTGCTCGCCCCGGTGATGTTTGCGGGATCCTTCGCCTCGATCCTGCCCCTGGCGGCGGTCGGCGCGCTCATCCTGTCGTTCCTGCGCGTTTCCTCGCGGACCGACGCCGTCTCTGAAACCGCTGCAAGCGACGCCCGCCCGCTGATCGAAATCGTCACCCAGCCGCGTTTCGTCGCCGCGTTGTTCTGCACCGTCGGCAGCTACGCGCTGATGAGCTTCGTCATGACCGGCGCGCCGCTCGCCATGGTCGGCTGCGGCCTGTCGGAAGACAATGCGACGCTTGGCATTTCCTGGCATGTCATGGCCATGTTCGGGCCGAGCTTCTTCACCGGTTCGCTGATCCACCGCTTCGGCGCTGAGCGCATCGTTGCCACTGGTCTTGTCCTGCTCATCGGCTGCGGCGCCGTGGCGCTTTCCGGCCTGGCGCTGTGGCAGTTCTGGACGGCACTGATCCTGCTTGGCCTCGGCTGGAATTTTGGTTTCATCGGCGCGACCGCCATGGTCGCGGCCAGCTACCGGCCCTCCGAGAAGAGCAAGGTCCAGGGTTTCCATGATTTTGTCCTGTTCGGCTCCGTCGCCTTTGCCTCGCTGATGTCGGGCGCGATCTACAACGCCTGGGGCTGGACCATGCTGAACTGGATCGTTTTCCCGGTCGTAGTGCTTTGCTTCCTGGCGCTTGGCACGCTCAAGCTGCAGGGCTTGCGTGCCGCCAACTGACATTACGCTGTCGGGACCGGGCCGGGCACCGGCCTCGCGCGGGGAACAAAAATATTGCGCTGATCCCCCTACTTATGAAACCGTGTACCCCGACTGGCCGTTATAGCCGTGCTCATATGCGGCCACCGGATCCTCGGTTCATAGCAAGGGATTTCACAATGTTTTCAATCGGAAAGCTCGCCGTAGCTGCCATCGCGCTCGGCCTTGCCACCGCCTCGGCCAACGCCCAGGTAGTCGTCTCCTCGAAGATCGACACGGAAGGCGGGGTGCTGGGCAACATCATCCGGCTCGTGCTCAACGCCAACAACATCAAGACGACGGACCGCATCCAGCTCGGCGCGACGCCGGTGGTGCGCAAGGCGATCACCGCCGGCGAGATCGACATCTATCCCGAATATACCGGCAATGCCGCCTTCTTCTTCCAGAAGGCCGATGATCCGGTCTGGAAGGATGCCGCCAAGGCGTACGAAACCGCCAAGAAGCTGGACTACGACGCCAACAAGATCGTCTGGCTGTCGCCGTCGCCGGCCAACAACACCTGGGCGATCGCGCTGCGCAAGGAAGTGGCCGACGAGAACAAGCTCGTCACCTTGACGGACTTCGGCAAATACGTCGCGGGCGGCGGCAAGGTGGTGCTCGCGGCTTCGGCCGAGTTCGTCAATTCGGCCGCAGCGCTTCCGGCCTTCCAGACGACCTATGGCTTCACGCTGAAGCCCGACCAGTTGATCACTCTCTCCGGCGGCGATACCGCGGCGACGATCGCAGCCGCCGCCAACCAGACCAACGGCGCCAACGCCGCCATGGTCTATGGCACCGATGGCGGCATCCAGCCCTCCGGCCTCGTCGTGCTCGAGGACGACAAGGGCGTGCAGCCGGTCTACCAGCCGGCGCCGATCATCCGCGAAGAGGTCTTGAAGCAGCACCCGGAAATCGAGGCGCTGCTGAAGCCGGTCTTCGCCAAGCTCGACCTCGTCACGCTGCAGGAGCTCAACGGCCGCGTGCAACTGGGCGGCGAGCCAGCCAAGGGCGTGGCGGAGGACTTTTTGAAGAAGAACGGGTTCTTGAAGTAGATCGCGGCATAATAAGTGCGAGCTGGAGAGGTGCGGTTGGCGGAACTGCTGATCTCCCCCCTTGCGGGGGAGATGTCCGGCAGGACGGAGGAGGGTGCTGTCCCGCCGACCTTTCAACCTATCGAAGGAAAGTCCTTCGGCGGGTTTACCTTTGAACGAGCTCGTATTCCAAGGTTGGCGTTCCTTCACCTCTGGCCTGCCGGCCATCTCCCCCGCAAGGGGGGAGATCGGTTCTCCCGCCGGCTTTCGCCAACCGCCAAGGCCGCAAGGGGGAGGCCATGACCCTGCGTTTCGACAAGCTCGGCGTGGTCATCGCCGCGATCGTCGCCTACGCCGCTTTCCTGGCCCCCTTTGCCACGTTCCGCGCCAACCGCATCGTACCCGGGCAGGCGCGTTCGATCCTCGAGTCGTTGCCGCCCACGCTTGGCATGCTGTTGCTGGCGATAGTGATCGCGGCCGCCATCGTCGCCTTGCTGCGGACGCCGCTCACCCTAAGGCTGGCCGCCAGCATCGTGGCGCTCGCCGCACTCGCCGTCCTCATCGGTGTAGCCGGCAGTTTCCTGACACCGGCCGGCAACACGTTCGCCCGCGTCGCTCCGGCGTCCGGTTTCTGGCTGCTGATCTTTGCCTTCACTCTGCTCCTCGCCGATGTGCTGACCAGGCTGAACCTTTCGCCCTGGTCACGCGTCGGCGTGCTCGTGCTTGCAGCGCTTGCCATCGCCGTGCTGCTCGTCTCGGGAAGCTGGGACAGCCTTTCCATCCTCAAGGAATATGCCGGCCGCGCCGACAGTTTCTGGGCCGAAGCCTCCAAGCACGTCACGCTGGCGCTTGGCTCGCTGGCCGGCGCGGTGATCGTCGGCATACCGCTCGGCATCTTTTGCCATCGCGTCGAGAAACTGCGGGCAGGCGTGCTGAATGTACTCAACATCATCCAGACCATTCCGTCGATCGCGCTCTTCGGCCTGCTGATCGCTCCGCTCGGCTGGGTTGCCGTGCACTTGCCAGGCGCCGCCGCCATCGGCATCAGGGGCATCGGCACCGCGCCGGCCTTTGTCGCGCTCTTCCTCTATTCCTTGCTGCCGGTGGTGGCCAACACCGTGGTTGGGCTGGCTGGTGTACCCCGCGCGGCCAATGACGCCGCGCGCGGCATGGGTATGACCGACCGCCAGCGCCTGTTCGATGTCGAGTTCCCGCTCGCCTTTCCGGTGATCCTGACCGGTATTCGTATCGTGCTGGTGCAGAATATCGGCCTCGCCACCATCGCCGCGCTGATCGGCGGCGGCGGCTTCGGCGTGTTTGTTTTCCAGGGTGTCGGCCAGACGGCGATGGACCTCGTGCTGCTCGGCGCGCTGCCCACCGTGGCGCTGGCTTTTGCCGCGGCCATTATCCTCGACGCGGTCATCGAAATGGCCGCCACCAGGCGCAGGGCAGTTGAAACGGCATGATCGAGATCGAAGGCATCACCAAGCGCTATGACCAAACGACGGTGGTCGACAATGTTTCGATGATCATCGAACCCCGAACTATCGCCACCATTGTCGGCACGTCGGGATCCGGCAAGACGACGCTGCTCAGGATGATCAACCGGCTGGTCGAGCCGACCTCCGGGGTCATCAAGCTCGACGGCGCCGACAACCGCTCGGTGCCCGGCTATCAGCTGCGCCGCAGCATCGGCTACGCCATCCAGGGTCACGGCCTGTTTCCGCATCGCACGGTGGCGCAGAACATCGCCACCGTGCCGTTGCTGCTCGGCTGGGACAGGGATCGCATCAAGGCGCGCGTCGACGAGTTGATGACACTCTACCAGCTCGACCCCCAGGCCTATGGACCGCGCTATCCGCATGAGCTTTCCGGCGGCCAGCAGCAGCGCGTCGGCGTCGCCCGCGCTTTGGCCGCCAAGCCCAACGTGCTTTTGATGGACGAGCCCTTCGGCGCGCTCGACCCGATCATCCGCACCAAGGCGCAAGAGGATCTGCTGGCGATCCAGAAGCGTTTCGGCACCACCATCATCCTCGTCACCCACGACATGGAAGAGGCTGTGCACTTGGGCGACAAGATCGCCGTCATGGATGCCGGCAAGCTGGTGCAATACGCCAAGCCGGCTGAAATCCTGGCGAGACCCGCAAGCGATTTCGTCGAGACACTGGTCGGCGCCAGCGAAAGGCCGTTCCGGCTGCTGTCGCTGGGGCCTGTGCGCGATGCCGTGGAGCCGGGCGGCGCCGAAGGCGAGGCGATCCCCAGCGAGGCCACGCAGCGCGACGCGCTGGCCGAGCTGTTGTGGTCGGGCCGCCCTGCGCTGCCGGTGAAGGGCGCCGACGGCAAGCTCATTGGCCGCGTCACCATCGAAAGCCTGGTGAAGCGCGCGGCGAGGCCGCAATGAAAGCCTGGCTGCCCGCGCTGCTGAGGCTGGCCGTTCTGGTGGTGCTGGTGGTCTTCATCACCAGCCCCAACTGGTTCGAGCCGCTGCTGAAGCCCCTCACCGAGAATGGCGCGCCGGCAATCTACAACCAGGGCAGCCTGCTGACGCTGACCTTGCAGCATCTGCGGATCGTCCTGGTCGCGACGGTGGCCGCGACGATCGTCGCCGTGGCGCTCGCCATCCTGGTCACCAGGCCGGCCGGCGCCGAGTTCCTGCCCTTGTCGCGCAGCCTGGTCAATATCGGCCAGACCTTTCCGCCGGTTGCCGTGCTGGCGCTCGCCGTGCCGGCCGTCGGTTTTGGCGAGAAGCCGACGCTGATCGCGCTCTTCCTCTACGGATTGCTGCCGATCTTCGAAAACGCGCTGACAGCGCTCACCACGTTGCCCGGCAACGTCATGGAAGCGGCGCGTGGCGCCGGCATGACCGGCTGGCAAAGGCTGATGAAGGTCGAGCTGCCGCTGAGCGCCCCGGTGATCCTTGGCGGCATCCGGCTCTCGGTCGTCATCAGCCTCGCCACCGCGACCATCGGATCGACCGTTGCCGCCAAGACGCTTGGCGAGGTGATCATCGCCGGCCTGATCTCGAACAACCTTGCCTTCGTGCTGCAGGGCGGCCTGATCGTCGCCGCGCTTGCCGTTCTGATCTATGACGGTCTGTCGGCGGTCGAACGCTACGCCGCGCGACGCATGGGGCAGGGGGCGGAATAACGCTACGTCTGCGGATTGGCGAATGTGCCCCAGCGCCATTTCAATCGATCTAATTCCAAGCTTGCGCTGGCACAACAATTCCTGCCCTCTTCTTTTGGGCGAAAGCCGGGCAAAAACCGAACAATATCTTGACGTTCCAAGCCCTGTTTCGCATACACCCTAGCCAAGGGGTGGAATCCGTGCGCGGCATCCATCTCCGTTCCAACGGCCCAGGGAGGGGTTCTTTTGGGCCAACAATCGAGGAAAATCCGGCAATGACCATCATTACCGCCGTCATCGCCTGCGGCTTGCTGTCAGTTCTGTACGCCATCTGGGCGACACGTTCGGTCCTTGCGTCCGATCAGGGCAATCAGCGCATGCAGGAAATCTCCGCCGCCATCCGCGAAGGCGCCCAGGCCTATCTGGCGCGCCAGTACACGACCATCGCGGTCGTCGGTATCGTCGTTCTCCTGCTTGCCTGGTGGCTGCTTTCGATCACCGCCGCTATCGGCTTCCTGATCGGCGCGGTGCTCTCGGGTGCCGCCGGCTTCATCGGCATGCATGTCTCGGTGCGCGCCAACGTGCGGACTGCGCAAGCCGCTTCGAACAGCCTTGCTGCCGGCCTCGACATCGCCTTCAAGTCGGGCGCCATCACCGGCATGCTGGTGGCGGGTCTGGCGCTGCTTGGCGTCTCGATCTACTACGCCATATTGACCGGCCCGATGGGCCTGCAGCCGAATGACCGCGTCGTCATCGACTCGCTGGTTTCGCTCGGCTTCGGCGCTTCGCTGATATCGATCTTCGCCCGTCTCGGCGGCGGCATCTTCACCAAGGGTGCGGACGTCGGCGGCGACCTCGTCGGCAAGGTCGAGGCCGGCATTCCGGAAGACGATCCGCGCAACCCGGCCACCATCGCCGACAACGTCGGCGACAATGTCGGCGATTGCGCCGGCATGGCCGCCGACCTGTTCGAAACCTATGCGGTGACCGTCGTCGCCACCATGGTGCTCGCCGCCATCTTCTTCGGCGGCACGGCCGCGCTGGGTGCGTCGATGCTCTATCCGCTCGCCATCTGCGGCGCCTGCATCCTGACCTCTATCGTCGGCACCTTCTTCGTCAAGCTTGGGTCGAACGGCTCGATCATGGGCGCCCTCTACAAGGGCCTGATCGTCACCGGGCTCTTGTCGATCGTCGGTCTCGCCATCGCCACTTCGGCCACCGTCGGCTGGGGCGAGGTCGGCAATGTCGCCGGCATCGCCATCACCGGCAAGAACCTGTTCATCTGTGGCCTCATCGGCCTCCTGGTGACCGGCCTCATCGTGGTGATCACCGAATACTACACTGGTACCAACAAGCGCCCGGTGAACTCGATCGCCCAGGCTTCCGTGACCGGCCACGGCACCAACGTCATCCAGGGCCTCGCGGTCTCGCTGGAATCGACCGCGCTGCCTGCCATCGTCATCGTCGGCGGCATCATCGCCACCTACCAGCTCGGCGGCCTCTTCGGCACCGCGATCGCCGTCACCACCATGCTCGGCCTTGCCGGCATGATCGTGGCGCTCGACGCCTTCGGCCCTGTTACCGACAATGCCGGCGGCATTGCCGAAATGGCCGGCCTGCCCAAGGAGGTGCGCCACTCCACCGACGCGCTCGACGCTGTCGGCAACACCACCAAGGCCGTCACCAAGGGCTATGCCATCGGCTCCGCCGGCCTCGGCGCGCTGGTGCTGTTCGCGGCCTATTCGAACGACCTGAAATTCTTTGCCGCCAATGGCGACAAGTATCCTTACTTCCAGGGCATGGGCGAGGTCTCCTTCGACCTCTCCAATCCGTATGTCGTCGCCGGCCTGATCTTCGGCGGCCTGATTCCCTACCTCTTCGGCGGCATCGCGATGACCGCCGTCGGTCGCGCCGCGGGCTCCATCGTCGAGGAAGTGCGCAAGCAGTTCCGCGAGGACAAGGGCATCATGGCCGGCACCTCGAAGCCGAACTATGCGCGCGCCGTCGACATCCTGACCAGGGCGGCGATCCGAGAAATGATCATCCCGTCGCTGCTGCCCGTGCTGGCGCCGCTCGTCGTCTATTTCGGCGTGCTGCTGATCTCGGGCTCCAAGGCCTCGGCCTTCGCGGCGCTCGGCGCCTCGCTGCTCGGCGTCATCGTCAATGGCCTCTTCGTCGCCATCTCGATGACCTCCGGCGGCGGCGCCTGGGACAACGCCAAGAAGTCGTTCGAGGACGGCTTCACCGACAAGGACGGCGTCAAGCACCTGAAGGGCTCCGAGGCGCATAAGGCATCGGTCACCGGCGACACCGTCGGCGATCCCTACAAGGACACCGCCGGCCCGGCCGTCAACCCGGCGATCAAGATCACCAACATCGTCGCGCTGCTCCTGCTCGCCGTGCTCGCGCACGGCTGATCGCGGCGGCTATTCCATGACAAAGCCCGCGGGAGCGATCCCGCGGGCTTTGTTTTTCGGCATGACATCCTTCATGCTTTCCGCCCCGGGAGGCACTCAACCGGCCTCTGGCCTTTCGCTGTCATGGCGATAGCGGGCCAGCAACGCTTCGGCATCCGGTTCGCGTTCGGGCATTGGCGGTAAGCCGCGAGTCTGGCGCAGCATGGCAATGAACGCGCCGTGGCGAAATTGGCGGCGGAAGGAACGCGCTCGCGGATGTATGCCGAGGGCAGCCAGCAGCCTGCGTTTGAGGTAGCGGAAGCGCTTGAGGGGAGCCGGCTCCTCGGCGTTGCCAAGAATCCTGACGCGCAACGCGTCTGGCGAACTCATCGCGTTCATCAGTTCTTCCTGCTCCTGCGCCGTATCACGCGCATAGCTGTCTTCGCGCTTGCCCGAATGCAGCATGAGCACGGTCAGATGCGGCATTGTCGCAATCACCGCACCGTTGCGCCATGCACGGAACAGCCAGTCCTGGGAACTCTCGCAGACGCACTGGCTGGCCGGGCGCCATGGCCCAAGCCTTGGCAGCGACGTTCTCCGGACCATTTGCGCGGAGCCGAAGCCGACTGTGGTGACCGGGTCATAGAAGCCGTGCCGCCCCGTCCCGAGGATCATATGCCTGGAACCTTTGCTCGCGGCCGACTCGATGACCGCACCCCGGGCGATCACCACATCGGCGCCGGTGGCGTCGATCCAGCCGCTCATGGACGTCAGATGGTCGGGAAACCAGAGATCGTCATGGTTCAATATGGCAACGAAACGGCCGCGTGCTCTGGCAAAGCCGATATTGTTAGGCCCCGACTGCTCGCCGAAGTTCACGGGAAGATCGATATAGGAGATGCGGGCGTCGCCGAAAGCGGCAACCGTTGTCGCGGTGTCCGGCCGGCACGCATCACCAATCACCATGGCTTCCCAGTCCTGCAGGGTCTGGCCAACGAGGCTCTTCAGCGTTTGATGCAGCACCGCCGGACGATTGTGCGTCGCTATCACGACCGAGACCAGCGGTTCGATCGGTCCGATCGCCGCGCCTTGACCGGCCTGTTCCACGCTACACCAGCTTGTAGGGGATCTGTTCGGTGTCCGGCGGCAGGCGCCAATGGTCGGGCGCGTCATAGGCGTAGGCCTTGTCGACGAGGTTGAGCACCAAAGCAGTCTCCGCTCCGAGCGCGACGACACCGTGCCAGACGCCGGGCGGAATGATGACGATAGCGGGCCTGACCGCTCCGACAATCTTGTGCCAAACCGTGCCGAATGTCGGCGAGGCCTTGCGACCGTCGAACAGCGAGATTCGAACGCTGCCCACCGAGCAAAAAAGCCGGTCGGTTGTGACGCCATGGGCATGCCATCCCGTCACCGCGCCGGGATAAAGCGTGCGCTGAAACACCTGTCCGACCGGAAGTCCGTCGAGATCCCATTCCTCGCGAAAAACCTCGGTGAGGTAGCCGGTCGAAGTCGCGACAGGTCGGATTTCCTTGAGCGCGACGCCGTCGATTGTCGGCGCTTCGACGACAAGCCAGTCAGGTGTCACGGTTTGCCGGTCAGGCGTGCCTGTCGCCATCCAACCTTGCGGCACAGTACGATCGCTGTTGCTCATGACCGGTCCCAATCCCCAGCAAATTGATAGGGGGACGCCGGAATATAAGCAAGTATGCGTCTTGGCCGCACCTAAACAAAACCCCGCCGGCTAGGCGGCGGGTTTGATTGTTCTGCAGGCCGTCGATAGACTTAAGGCGTACCGCCGCTGCCGCCGCCGGGGATGCCGGGCGCCAGCTTGCTGGCGCCGCTGATGATCTGGCTGAGGAAGTTCTGGTCCTTGCCGCCGGTCGGCGTCGTCCTCGAGATGAAGTCGAAGATCTTGCCGTCCTTGAGGCCGTAGTTGGCGATCTGGGTAACGCGGCCGTCGGCGCCGAAATAGACCGCCAGCACATGCTGGTCGATGATGCGGGGATTGTCGAAGGCGACATAGCGCTTGCGCGTTTGCGAGATGTAGTAGAAGGCCTCGTTGTCGAAGGTCGCCGTCGTCGACGGCGTGCCCAGCGCCAAAAGCACCTGCTCGCGGCTCGACCCGACCGGCACCGAATCGATCGCCTGCTGGTCGATGACGTAGCCTTTCGTCAGCGTTTCGCTCGGATGGAGATCGCCGAACATCTTGGACGAATTGCAGGCGGAAAGCGCTGACACCACTACCAGCAGCGAAGCCACGCCCAACGGGGCGGGCGCAAAGAACGACTTGAATTTCAGCGCACCCAACAACAATTCTCCATCACATCCCCGCAACTTGCGCTGGGCCGCAAAACCGGTAAACCAGCTTGCATGCCGATGCAACAAGGCCAAATCAAACAACAGGTCCCCGGGAGACCGCCCTCAATGTTCCAGCGCCTTTTTGGCCGCGAACGCAATGCCAACCGCGCTATCACCGACGCGCTCTACGCACGAATCGTGGCGGCGGCGCGGCAAGCGGTGTTTTATTCCGACTGGAATGTGCCCGATACGCCGCTCGGCCGCTTCGAGATGCTGTCGCTGCACATGTATCTCGTCCAACACCGGCTGCGTGGCGAGCAAGGTGTGGCCGCCGAAGTCGCGCAAGTGCTGATCGACGAGTTCTTCCTCGATGTCGAGCATTCGCTGCGCGAACTTGGCATCAGCGATGTCGGCGTGCCCAAGCGCATGAAGAAGCTGGCAAAGATGTTTTACGGCCGTACGGCCGCTTATGACGACGCGCTCAAGGAAGACGACCGGGTGGCGCTTGCGGCGGCGCTCGCCCGCAACGTCAGGCCGGACTCCGGCCCCTGGCCGCAGGCGCCGCTGCTGGCGGACTATGTCTGCGAGGCTAGCCAGAAGCTTGCCGCGCAGCCGACCGAATCGATCGTCGCCGGCATCGCCGCGTTCCCGTCCGCCGGGGCCGCGTGAAGGAGGCCGGGATGAAAGACGACGAATTGCGCAGCCCTGTATCCTTTGTCGCCAATGTCGCACGGCTGCCGCAAAAGGGCCTGCCTGTCCTGGTCGAGGCCGATGAGCGCCAGCGCGAGGCGCTTGCCGCCGAATACGAACTGCTTTCGGTCGAAAACTATCGCGCCGAACTGCTTGTGGCCTCCTGGAAGCGCAATGGCGTCAAGGTCACCGGTCGCGTCGAGGCCGACATCACGCAGGCCTGCATCGTCACGCTCGATCCGGTCACCGCGCATATCGACGAGCCCGTCGAGGCGCTGTTTCTGCCCGAGCAGTCGAAGCTTGGGCGCGAGGGTTTCGAGGGCGGCGGCGAGATGATCCTCGACGCCGACGGACCGGACAGTCCGGAAATATTTTCCGGCGACACCATCGATGTCGGCGCGCTGGCCGAACAGTTTTTCGGCCTGGCGATCGACCCCTATCCGCGCAAGCCGGGAGCCTCGCTCGACGTCGCCGGCGACGATCAATCCGAAGAAAGCGAATTCCAGAAAAAGCTGCGTTCGCTGCTCGGAAAATCCTGAGAGTGGTCCGGATTTTGGAAAAGTTGGTTGTGCCTAGGCGCAAAACCGCTATTTTCGCCGAACCTTCGCGAGCCCCCTTACCCTGGCAGGCGTCAGCCGCAAGCCAGGCAACCCGTGAGAAAAGCACTACGTGATCAGGATTTCCATCGATGCCATGGGCGGCGATCACGGACCGAGCGTGGTCATCCCGGCGCTGATGACGGTCGCCATCCGCCGCCCTGACATCCGCTTCGTCATCTATGGCCGCGAGGACGTGGTGCGTCCCGAACTCGCCAAGTTCCCGAAACTCGCCGAGATAAGCGAGTTCGTCCATTGCGAGATCGCGGTGCGCATGGACGACAAGCCGAGCCAGGCGCTGCGCCATGGTCGCTGGAAGTCGTCGATGTGGAAGGCCGTCGAAGCGGTCAAGAACGGCGGCGCGCAGGCCTGCATCTCGGCCGGTAACACCGGCGCGCTGATGGCGATGTCGAAATTCTGCCTGCGCACCATGGCCACCATCGACCGCCCGGCGATCGCAGCGCTCTGGCCGACGACGCGCGGCGAAAGCGTGGTGCTCGATGTCGGCGCCACCATCGGCGCGGATGCGCACCAGCTTATCGATTTCGCCATTCTGGGCACCGGTATGGCGCGCTCGGTGTTCGGCATCGAGCGGCCGAGCGTCGGCCTGCTCAATGTCGGCGTCGAGGAGATCAAGGGCCAGGAAGAGGTCAAGGAAGCCGGCCGCATGCTGCGCGAGGCCAACATGGCTTCGATGAGTTATCGCGGCTTCGTCGAGGGCGACGATATCGGCAAGGGCACGGTCGACGTGGTGGTTACCGAGGGTTTTGCCGGCAACATCGCGCTCAAGACCGCCGAGGGCACCGCAAGGCAGATCGCCGGCTATCTGCGCGCCGCCATGAGCCGCACGTTCATGGCCAAGATCGGCTATGTCTTCGCCAAGGGCGCCTTCGACAGGTTGCGCGAGAAGATGGATGTCGGGCGCTCCAACGGCGGCGTCTTCCTGGGATTGAACGGCATCGTGGTGAAGAGCCATGGCGGCGCCGATTCCGACGGCTTCGCGGCCGCCGTCGAACTCGGCTACGACATGGTGCGCAACAATCTGCTTGACCGGATCGAGGCCGACCTCGATCTGTTCCATGCGCGCAACCCGACCGCGCAGGCAAACAGGAAATCCGGCGTCGCCGACGCCGAGGAATAGGACAGAGCCTTGATCAGATCAGTCGTGCGCGGCAACGGTGCCGCGCTGCCCCGCCGCATCATGAAGAATGCCGACTTCGAAGGCATGGTCGAAACCTCGGACGAGTGGATCGCTCAGCGCACCGGCATTCGCCAACGCCACGTCGCGGCCGACGACGAGACAACAGCCTCGCTTGGCGAGGCGGCGGCGCGCGCGGCGCTGGATAGCGCCGGCATGACGCCCGCCGATATCGACCTCATCATCCTGGCGACCTCGACGCCCAACAACACGTTCCCGGCGACCGCCGTCGAAATCCAGAACCGGCTCGGCATGCATCATGGCTTTGCCTTCGATATGCAGGCGGTGTGCTCGGGCTTCGTTTATGCGGTCGCCACCGCCGACCTTTATATCCGGGGCGGCCTGGCCAAACGCGTCCTGGTGATCGGTTCGGAAACATTCTCGCGCATCCTCGACTGGAGCGACCGCTCGACCTGCGTGCTGTTCGGCGACGGCGCCGGCGCGCTGGTTCTGGAAGCGGCAGACGGAGCGGGCGCGATTGCCGATCGCGGCGTGCTGGCGGCGAGCCTGCGTTCCGATGGCGTGCACAAGGACAAGCTCTTCGTCGACGGCGGTCCTTCTACCACGGGAACCGTCGGTCATCTGAGGATGGAAGGCCGTGAAGTGTTCAAGCATGCCGTCGGCATGATCACCGATGTCATCGAGGCGACCTTCAGCGAGGCCGGCATAACAGCCGAGGACCTCGACTGGTTCGTGCCGCATCAGGCCAATAAACGGATTATTGACGCTTCCGCCAAGAAGCTCGGGATTGCCGAGCAGAAAGTGGTGGTCACCGTCGATTTACACGGTAACACCTCGGCTGCCTCGGTGCCGCTCGCTTTGTCGGTGGCCGTCGCGGATGGCCGCATCAAGAAGGGCGACCTTGTGCTTCTCGAGGCGATGGGTGGAGGTTTCACCTGGGGCGCGGTATTGCTCCGCTGGTAAGTGCCGAACTCGCCGGTTCGGTTCTTGACCTTGCCGGATCAATTACTTAGGCTCTGCCTTTACCTGTATCGATTTACGTTTTTGCGAGCAGATGGGACGGTCGCATGGGGGGAAAGACACTTACGCGTGCCGACCTTGCTGAAGCCGTTTACCGGAAGGTTGGCTTGTCGCGAACTGAATCGGCGGAGCTCGTCGAGGCTGTCCTCGATGAGATCTGCGAGGCGATCGTCCGCGGCGAGACGGTGAAGCTGTCGTCCTTCGCCACCTTCCATGTCCGTTCCAAGAACGAGCGCATCGGCCGCAACCCCAAGACGGGCGAGGAAGTGCCGATCCTGCCGCGCCGTGTGATGACGTTCAAATCGTCGAACGTGCTCAAGAGCCGGATCCTGCGCTCGCATCAGAACAGCAAGGGCAAGGGCGGCAAATAGTTTGCTGGCGAATGCGGTTGAAAACCGCCGGCCATTTTGACGTCGGGCTTGAATATCGTTTCATAAATCGCTGAAATAAGGCACGATTCGGCATCATGAGCCGGATCGCGGTCCAGTGTGGAGGATTGGCCCATGGACAAGAGCCCCGACGCTTTCCGCACCATCAGTGAAGTCGCGGAAGATCTCGATCTGCCGCAGCATGTGCTGCGGTTCTGGGAGACGCGCTTCACCCAGATCAAGCCGATGAAGCGTGGCGGCGGCCGGCGCTACTACCGGCCGCAGGATGTCGAGCTGATCAAGGGCATCAGGCATATGCTCTACGATCAGGGCTATACGATCAAAGGTGTGCAGAAACTGTTGCGCGAAAACGGCAACCATTTCCTGGTCGCCATCGGCAATGGCGACATGGCCGCCGTGGAGGCGATCGCTCAGCGCCGCCAGGCCGAGCAGGTGCCGCTGACGGCGGCCGCGCAGCCGCGCGGCGACGAAGACGCGCTGGTCGGCCAACCGAAGGTGAAGCCCAGCCGCCGTTTCTTCGGCCTCGGCAAGAGCGACGACGAAGGTCCGGTACAGCCAGACGCCTCGAAATTGTCGCGTGACAATCGCGCCTTGCTGCAGGAGGCGCTGTTCGACTTGCTGGAATGCAAGCGCCTGCTCGACCAGGTTCGTTGAACGGTCGTCATTCGACTTGATGCCGCGCGCTCGGCCTGCCGGAACTGGCTCTGCGTCCATGCGTTAGGCCTTCTCGAAGAGAAGGACAAAAAGCATGGCACCGTTTTCGACCCTCTCCGACGTTGATATCGACAAGCAGGTCGCGGCGCTTTCGCGACAATTGCACGATCTCAAGAAGGTTTTGGCCAGGCGCGGCGACGCCTATTACGAGGATGGCCGCGAGGCGGCGTCCGACTATTATTCGCAACTTGCCGATCGCCTCCACGAGGCGCTGCCGGCAATAAGGCGCAGGGGCAGGGCTATTGAGCGTACGGCGCGAGATCATCCGGCGACGGCCGCCGCCGTCGGGCTGGTCGTGGTCGGATTGCTTGCCGGCCTTCTTATCAGCCGGCGCTGATCGATCGACGCGATATGAACAGAAATGGCGGCCGTCCTCGACGGCCGCCATTTCCGTGCCATTTGGCTACAGCGATCAGTTCGCGAGCTTGAGCCGCGTCTTCGGATCGACCTTCATGACCTGACTGCACTTGCCGTAGAAGGTGCCGTTCTTGTCGGTGGCATCGGTATAGGTGCCTTTGCAATCCAGCTGCAGCACCAGGCACGAGCCATGGCCCTTACAGACCGCGCCGCCGTCGCCGGTTGGATGGGTGCCGGCAAAGGCCGGAGCCGGGACCGAGCCGAAAGCCGAAAAGACGAGAGCCGCGGCGAGGCTGATACGCTTGAAGTTGGTCATTTGAGCATTTCCTTCCATTGGTTGTTGGGATCGCCGTCCTGGCGTCCCGTTGGGTTGAGGAGCACCTTCGCGGTGCCCATGACCGCTTAGTGCTGGCCCCAATGGAAAGGTTCATATGCCGCGCGATTTTTTTCGTTTGGCCGGCGACGTCTGTGTCAGCCGTCAAACTTATCGGTGCCCCGCATCACGCCACCGGCAATTCGGGGCAGGCGGCGCGGATAATACGCTTTCGCCGCCAGCTTGTCGGTCGGCGTCACGAACCGCGGATTGCGGTCGACGATCTTTCGCCACAGCGTCAGTTCGTTATAGCGCGTCGGGGCGGCGGGATTTGGCCGATAGCCGAGCTTCATGGCGAAGCGGGCAACGAGGGCCGGATGGCGAAGCGTGACGACGGCACGGGCGACCGCCAGTAGCAGGCGGTGTCTGGCCGAAAGATCAGCGCAGGCCCCATTAGACGCAGTCCGGAGTGCGGTTCGGCATCACCGGATGTTTAAGCCGAAGAGTCCGATGGGAAGACTGGTCCGCTCTGGCGGCGAAGGCCTGCCTTCCCATCGGCAGAAGGGAAGGATCAGGCCTTCTTCGGAGCCATCGTCTTGTGGTGGTGATGATGGTGGTGGTGATGGCGGTGATGATGCCTGTGGTGATGACGATGATGGTGATGCTTCTTCATCGGAGCCGCGTCGGCGCTGGTGGCGCCGAGGATCGGCATGGTGAACGCCAGGGCCAGAGCCAGCCCGAGCGCGGAGAGGAGGGACTTCTTCATGACTTCGTTTCCTTTTTACGCGGGCCTTCCGAGATTCACCGGAGCAAATCGGTGACCCAAGCCTCGCGATAGGGACTATCCTCCTGGTTTTTTTCGACAATTTTTCCCAAATGTAGATTTTTGTTTCTGGATTGTTTCTGGGAACACTCTTGCGCCGCGCGCTCGCCCTGGCCGACGAGGATTGCGCTCCTTGAAATCCAAGGATACGGCCGCCTGGCCTCACATAGGCGGCGCGATGCCGTGATTCCCGACCACGACCCGGTTGGCCACGAGCTTGCCGTCGCCGCCGCGCTCGGCGTTGACGAACACCGCGATGCCCGGCGTGAGATCCGCCGGCGTGGCGGCGGCGAATGTCACGATCGGTGTCGTCTGCGGAATCGCGATCTGCTTCTTCTGGCCGTTGTCATAGGTGAGCGTGACCGTACGGCCTTCGATCTCGGTGACGTCGGCGACGGTGCCGTTGGTCATGCGGCTGTTGGGCTGCAGATCCCAGTCGCGGTCGCCTTCGCCCGTGCCCTTCAGGGCCGCCGGGAAGACCACGACTTCCAGCGCGCCGCTGCCGCCATCGGCCTTGGAAATCGAGGCGATGCCAAGAAAATCGCCTTGCTTGATATCGGCTGCCGATGCCTTGGCGACGCCCGAGATCTTCCAGCCGTCGGCAAGCGCGATCGCATCGGTCTTGCCGTCGCGGTCCTTCACCGTGAGCGTCGATCCGGCAACGCCGACGACGGTGCCTCGAACGCGTGTGGCGTACGCCGCCTGCGCTTCCGTCGCGCCGACGACGCTTGAGATGGCGCCAAGCAAAATTGCGAACGATTTCAAATTCATGGCATTCGATCCTTCCGTGAAACGCCCGGCGCGCGGGTTTGGCTGCCGGTGACGGTGAGCTAACGAATCGAGGCGTCGAAAATGCCGGCGAATCCGGTCGAGGATCTTCAAAAGAACTTGATTGAGCGCCGAGCGGCCTTACATCTACGGGGCCCGAGGCATTCGGCCAAAACGCAGCTTCACGATGGCGTGACGCCGTATGGGTGCTCTTGGCAAATCATTTGTTAACGAGCATTCTCCCGCCGTCTCAGGCAACACCCACATTTCATCCGACCTGTTTCATCTTTAAGGAGTTGCCATGCCCAACACCGTACGAAACGCTGTTTCCAACGATATCATTGCCGCGTCCGGCCTCAATCCGTTGAAAGCCGCTCGCGAAACGAGGGGATACACGATCGAGGAACTCTCTTTGACCTGCGGCCTGGCCGTGGGCGAGATCGTCGACATCGAGGACGGCAAGGACGCCGACCCCGCCAAGCTCCGGCGCATCGCTTCCGCGCTGCAAGTGCCGGAAGAGGAATTGATCAGGATGCCGTCCGCAGAGAATCGGCCCACACAGCAATAGAGACGCCAAAAGCGTCCATCCAGAAGCCCGCCGAGGGTTGGCCCGGCGGGCTTTTTAGTGCCTGCGAGGCGCAGGCACTGGCTCTTGCCAATAACCGCCATGCCATGCGATTCGCCGAGCGCTGCTGTTCGACAGACCTGACGAGGGATTCACCATGAGCTTGGAATCGGTCCGCGCCTTTCTTGCCGAGCACGCGCCCGATGTCGAAGTCATCGTCACCGAAGCAAGTTCCGCAACAGTGGCGCTGGCGGCGGAGGCGCACGGCGTCACGCCGGCGCAGATCGCCAAGACGATCTGCCTGCGCGTCGCTGACGAGACCATGCTGGTCGTGACCAGCGGCATCGCCAGGCTCGACAACCGCAAATTCAAGGACAGGATGGGCGGCAAGCCGCGCATGCTCGGCGGCGAAGAGGTGCTGGCAGTCACCAGCCATCCGCCGGGCGGCGTCTGTCCGTTCGGCCTGCCGGCGCCGCTGCCCGTTTATTGCGATCTGTCGCTCAAAGCCTTCGGCGAGGTCGTTCCGGCAGCCGGCGCCACCAATGCCGCGGTGCGCATCACGCCGCAGCGCATGGCCGATCTGGTCGGCGCCGTATGGGTCGACGTTTGCCAGTAACAATTGCCGCCTAGATATCTTTTTATGGTTCGTCGAGGGCCGTCGCGCGGTTTTGACCGACGTTCGGCCGCGGCCGCTCGCTTTCCATTTGGTTCGGTACGGGCGCCCGCTGCCCGTGCCTTTAGCCGTTGCGCCTCGAGCAATTGGAAAAGCGTCGACCAATGGCCAAATTCTGGACATTAGTCTTGACAGAAATACATATGTTCAATACCGGTCAAGCAACCGAACAGCGTGCGATATGGGAGGAATACGGTATGGCATCCAACATTTCGTTGACGGGCCTTGCCCGCGATCTCGAGGAACGAGCCAAGTCGGGCAAGCCCATCCGCATCGGCCTGATCGGTTCCGGCGAAATGGGCACCGACATCGTCACCCGCGTCGCCCACATGTCCGGCATCGAGATCGGCGCCATTTCGGAACTCAACCTGCCGGCGGCCAGCAAGGCCGTCGATATTGCCTTCCAGGAAGCCGGCCATGCGCGCGAGGTTTCCAACGCTTCGGCGATGACCTCGGCCATGGAGGCCGGCAAGATCGCCGTCACCAGCGATTCCAGCCTCGTCATCGGCAATGACCTCATCGACGTCGTCATCGACGCGACCGGCGTTCCGGCCGTCGGCGCCGAGATCGGCCTGCGCGCCATGGAGCATGGCAAGCATCTGGTGATGATGAATGTCGAGGCCGACGTCACCATTGGCGCCTACCTCAAGAGCGAAGCCGACCGCCTCGGCGTCACCTATTCGCTGGGCGCCGGCGACGAGCCGTCTTCCTGCATGGAACTGATCGAGTTCGTCTCCGCCATGGGGCATCCGATCGTTGCCGCGGGCAAGGGCAAGAACAACCCGCTCAACATTGACGCCACGCCTCCGGACTATGAGGAGGAGGCGAAGCGCCGGCATATGAATGTGCGCATGCTGGTCGAATTCGTCGACGGTTCGAAGACCATGGTCGAGATGGCGGCGATCGCCAACGCGACCGGGCTGGTCCCCGACAAGCCCGGCATGCACGGTCCGGCGGCGACGCTTGGCGAATTGTCGAAGGTGCTGGTGCCCGAGAAGGACGGCGGCGTGCTGTCGAAGGTCGGCGTCGTCGACTACTCGATCGGCAAGGGTGTCGCGCCCGGCGTCTTCGTCGTCGCCGACATGTCGCATCCGCGCATCTCGGAGCGCATGGAAGACCTGAAGATGGGCAAGGGCCCGTATTTCACCTTCCATCGCCCCTATCACCTGACCTCGCTGGAAGTGCCGCTGACCTGCGCCCGGGTCGTGCTTTACGGCAAGGCCGACATGGTGCCGCTGGCCAGGCCCGTGGCCGAGGTCTGCGCGGTCGCCAAGAAGGATCTGAAGCCCGGCGACAAGCTCGATGCCATCGGTGAGTATTGCTATCGCGCCTGGATCATGACGGCCCCGGAGGCCCATGCGGCGCGCGCCGTTCCCTGCGGCCTGCTGCAGGGCGGCTCCGTCACCCAGCCCATCAAGAAGGGCGAGCTCATCACCTATGCCAACGCGGCGCCCGCGCCGGGCTCGAAGATCGCCGAGCTGCGCGCCCGCCAGGACAAGCTCGTTTACGGCGCTGTGGAGGCGTGATCATGGCTGGAGCCAGCAAGGCCGTCGTGGATAGCCGGGCCAACCTGCCTTTCGTCTATCGCCAGTACAGTCCGGAGCAGCTCAGGGAGGTGCTTCATAAGATGTACCTTATCCGCCGCTTCGAAGAGGGCGCCGAAGAGTGCTACATGCGCGGCCTCATCCACGGCACCATGCACCTGTCGATCGGCCAGGAAGCCAGCGCCATGGGCATCTGCATGCCGCTCGCCGAGGACGACCAGATCACCTCGACGCATCGCGGCCATGGCCATTGCATCGCCAAGGGCGCCGAGGTCAGCCGGATGTTCGCGGAATTCTTCGGCAAGACCACCGGTTATTGCAAGGGCCGCGGCGGCTCCATGCATATCGCCGACGTCGCCAAGGGCAATCTCGGCGCCAACGGCATCGTCGCCGGCGGCATTCCGATCGCGGTGGGTGCCGCGCTTTCCGCCAAGAGGATGAAGACCGGCAAGGTCGTGGTTTCCTTCTTCGGCGACGGCGCCAACAATGAGGGCGCCTTCCACGAGGCGCTGAACATGGCGGCGATCTGGAAGCTGCCGGTGATCTTCGTGTGCGAGAACAACGGCTACGGCATGTCGACCTCGACGGCGCGCTCGACCGCGGTGAAGAACATCGCCGAGCGTGCGGCCGCCTATTCGATGCCCGGCGTCATCGTCAACGGCAATATCTTCTCCGAGGTGGCCGAGGCGTCCTTCAAGGCGGTGGAGCGGGCGCGCGCGGGCGAGGGGCCGACGCTGATCGAATCCAAGACCTACCGCCATCGCGGCCATTCCAAGAGCGACCGCAACCGCTACCGCACCAAGGAAGAGATTGAGGATTGGATGGCGAACCGCGATCCGATCGCGCTGTTCGAGACTGAGCTGCGTGACTTCGGCTTCATCGACGACCAGGGCATCCAGGCGATCCGCGACGCGGTCGCCAAGGAGATCGCCGACGGCATCGAGTTCGCCAAGGCGAGCCCGGCACCGGACATCGCCGCCCTTGCGGACTACGTTTACACGGAGCATGCGTGATGGACGCCGTGGTGCGTGAATTGAGCTACGCCCAGGCGATCCAGGAAGCCATGGCTATCGCCATGGACATGGACGAGCGCGTCTTCCTGATGGGCGAGGACATCGGCGTCTATGGCGGCGCCTTCCAGGTGACGGGCGATCTTGTCGAGCGCTACGGCAGCGACCGCGTCATCGACACGCCGATCTCTGAACTGGGCGGCGCCGGCGTCGCGGTGGGCGCCGCCGTCACCGGCATGCGGCCGATCTTCGAATTCCAGTTCTCGGATTTCGCCACGCTCGGCATGGAGCAGATCGTCAACCAGGCGGCCAAGATGCGCTTCATGCTCGGCGGCGAGGTCTCGGTGCCCCTGGTGATGCGCTTCCCGGCCGGCTCCGGCACGGGCGCCGCCGCCCAGCACAGCCAGAGCCTCGAGGCCTGGCTCGGCCATGTACCCGGCCTGAAGGTGATACAGCCGGCGACGCCGCACGATGCCAAGGGCATGCTGCTTGCCGCGGTCGCCGATCCGGACCCGGTCATGATCTTCGAGCACAAGCTGCTCTACAAGATGAAGGGCCATGTGCCGGAAGGCCACTACACCGTTCCGATCGGCAAGGCCGAGATCCGCCGCGAAGGCCGCGATCTCACCATCGTCGCCACCTCGATCATGGTGCAGAAGGCGCTCGACGCCGCGGCCGTGCTGGAAGGCGAGGGCATCGACATCGAAGTGATCGATCTGCGCACGATCCGGCCGCTCGACAGGCAGGCCGTCATCGACAGCGTGAAGAAGACATCGCGCCTGCTCTGCGTTTACGAGGCCGTGAAGACGCTCGGCATCGGCGCGGAAGTGAGCGCGCTCGTCGCCGAGAGCGAGGCGTTCGACTATCTCGACGCGCCGATCGTGCGGCTCGGCGGCGCCGAGACGCCGATCCCCTACAATCCGGACCTGGAAAAGGCGACGGTGCCGCAGGTTCCCGACATCATCACTGCTGCCCACGACCTCGTGAAAGGGGTCCGCTGAACGATGCCGACCGAAGTCATTCTTCCCAAGGTCGACATGGACATGGCGACCGGACAGATCTCGCGCTGGTTCGCCGAGGAGGGCGCCAAGGTCAAGAAGGGCGACGTGCTCTTCGAGATCGAGACCGACAAGGCGGCGATGGAGATCGATGCGCCGGCCAGCGGCACGCTGCGCAACGTCACCGGCAAGGAGCGCGTCGACATCCCTGTCGGCGAGCCGGTGGCGTGGATTTATGCCGATGACGAAGTGTATTCGGCTGAGGCGGCGCAGAACGAGACTCCAATCTCCCCCCCCGTGGGGGAGATGTCGACGCAGTCGACAGAGGGGGGCGCTGTCCCTCCGATCTCTCATTCTGTCGCGCCCCCCTCTGGCCTGCCGGCCATCTCCCCCACAGGGGGGAAGATTAGCCAATCGCCCTCGGCCGCGCGCGCGACGCCGCTTGCTCGTCGCTTGGCCCGTGAGGCAAATCTAGACCTCTCGGCTATAACAGGCAGCGGTCCGCGCGGCCGTGTTGTGCGCGCCGACGTTGAGGCCGCAGTCGCCGCGAAAAGCGCAGTCACCCCTGCTCAGCCGGCCGCCGAGATTCCGGTCGAAGCCCCATCCGCTCCGGCACCCGCAGCCAAGCCGATGTCGGACGACCAGGTGCTGAAGCTGTTCGCCGAAGGCTCCTACGAGCTCGTCCCGCATGACAATATGCGCAAGACGATCGCGCGCCGCCTGGTCGAGGCGAAGTCGACCATCCCGCATTTCTATCTGACGCTGGATTGCGAGCTCGACGCGCTCTTGGCGCTGCGCACGCAGCTCAATGCCGCAGCCCCGATGAGGAAGACCGACAAGGGCGAAGCCCCGGCCTACAAGCTCTCCGTCAACGACATGGTGATCAAGGCGATGGCGATGGCGCTGATGGCGGTGCCGGACGCCAATGCCTCCTGGACCGAGAGCGCCATGGTCAAGCACAAGCACGCCGATGTCGGCGTCGCCGTGTCGATCCCCGGCGGCCTGATCACCCCGATCATCCGCCATGCGGATGAAAAGACGCTGTCGGCCATCTCCAACGAGATGAAGGACCTGGCGAGCCGCGCCAGGAGCCGCAAGCTGAAGCCCGAAGAGTATCAAGGCGGCACCACCGCTGTGTCCAATCTGGGCATGTTCGGCATCAAGGACTTTGCCGCGGTCATCAACCCGCCGCATGCGACGATTTTGGCGGTCGGCGCCGGCGAGGAGCGGGCGGTGGTGAAGAAGGGCGAGATCAGAATAGCCACCGTGATGTCGGTGACCTTGTCGACCGATCATCGTGCGGTCGACGGCGCGCTCGGCGCCGAACTGCTCGGCGCCTTCAAGCGCTTGATCGAGAACCCGATGGGCATGCTGGTGTAGGCAAATCC
Source organism: Mesorhizobium sp. B3-1-8 (assembly GCF_006439495.1). Classification (NCBI taxonomy): domain Bacteria; kingdom Pseudomonadati; phylum Pseudomonadota; class Alphaproteobacteria; order Hyphomicrobiales; family Phyllobacteriaceae; genus Mesorhizobium; species Mesorhizobium sp. B3-1-8. The sequence continues at coordinate 43,596 of NZ_VFTK01000023.1, read as the reverse complement.
CTGTAGGCCTGAATCCACCTTGATCACCGACTTGTCAGGGCGGCAGCTCGCGCGAATCCCGGCAAGTGCTTGAAGCCGCCGCTATTTCGTTCCACATCGGGCGCAATGAACGGCAAGATGCGGGAATGGTTTCGGAATTGGCGGTGGGCCTTGGCCGCATCGCTATTCCTGCATGCCTTGATCGCCGCGTTCCTGTTCTTTGGCTTGCCGAGACCCTACCAACAGCCGGATCGGCAGGAACAGCCGGTCAACGTCGCGATCGTGCCGCCGCCCGAGCAGCCCAAGCCGAAGCCCGCTCCCAAGCCGCCGGAGCCGAAGCCTGAAAAGAAGGCTGAAAAGCCACCTGAACAAAAACCGCCTCCGGAACCACCGAAGCCGAAGCTGCCGGACGATCAGGTTCTGAAGCGCGTTTTCGAATATGGCAAAAAGGATACCGGCCCGGAGAAATCAGCCGACGGAGGCAGCGCTCCAGCCAACGCGCCGTCGCCAGCCCAGAATGAGCCCGCGAAGCCGCCGGTCGCGCCGAAGCCCATGCCCAGCCAGCCCGCTTCGCCTGCAACGTCCGAGCAGCAGGCGGATTCCAGCAAGCCTCAAGAGAAGCCGGCAACCGCAGCGCCGGACGAAAAACCCGCGCAAAGCGAGGAGAAGCAGGCCACTGAGGATGCCGATAAGCAGGAGCCCGACAAACAGGAGACGCCGCCGCAAACCACCGAACAGCAAGCGGTCGTGCCGCCAAAGCCACTGACTGCGGAGTCCGGCGACAAGCCCGCGGCTCGATCCTCAGCCGGAAAGGCAAAGCCTAAACCCTCCAAGGCGATGAAGTTCAAATCCGCAAGAGCCTTGAGAGCGCCAAGCGTGAACCCGGGAAGGTCGAACTCCGCCGACAGCGAGGTTGCGGGATCGCCGATCTATTCCGGCCTGCCGGGTGTCAGAAAGCTTTACTCGCCGGGTGCGACCGGCAATGCGCTGGCCACGAGCTCGATGGAGAACGTGCCGCGCGATCAGCGCGTCGCCAATCTGTGCGCCAACGTCCTGAATCAGGAACTGCAAAGTGCTGACTATTCGCCGAAATGGCTGCCGACCATTCCCCTGAAGCAGGGCAATGTTCTCAACCCCACGCAAGCCGCCTTCAGCACGACAACCCAATGGTTCGATCTGAGCTTCCGCTGCGAGGTCGACGCCGATGCGACGAGGGTCCTGTCCTTCAACTTCCGCGTGGGGGGATTGGTGCCGCCCGGTGAGTGGACCCGTCGTCGCTTCCCCAGTCTCCGCTAGCTCAGGCCGGCACGCCGAGCTCGACCAACTGCCGGGCAACCTCGTGCCAGTCGGCGCAGACGAAATCGGCGCCGGCAGCCCTCAGTCGGGCGCTGTGCCCGGGATAGGTATGCCCGCCGCCGGTATAGCCGATCGCGGTCATGCCGGCCGCGACCGCGCCCTGGACGCCGAACGGCGAATCCTCGACGACGATGCAGTCCGCGGGGTTCGCGCCCATTTTCTCGGCGGCATGGAGGAAGATATCGGGCGCCGGCTTGCCGTTCTTCACCATCGAGGAGGAAAAGATCGCCTCGCCGAAGAAGCGCGACAGTCCGGTCACCGACAGGCTGTGGTTGATGCGTTCGACCGACGACGATGAGGCGACGCAGCGGTCGCCGGCAAGCGCTTCGAGGAAAGGCACGATCCCCGGCGTCGGCTTCAGCTCCTCGGAAAACAGCAGCTTGGTCTCGGCCCAGATATCGCCGTCGGCGGCTAAAGGGAACTGATGGCCGGTCAGTTCCTTGATTTTGACGATGATGTCGGACTGCTTCATGCCGATGCATTGGGCGATGATGCCGCCATGCACGCCGGGCATGCCGTGTTTCTCGTAGACGCGCTCATAGGCTTTGGCGGCCAGCGGCTCGCTGTCGACGAGAACGCCGTCGCAATCGAAAATCATCAGTCTAGGTCGCACCACGCGCTTCTCCCGGCTGCTGTGCCAATGCGCACATCGCTATCGATAAAAAGTCAGATGTTCAATAGCGGGCAGCTGCGTCCCCAACACTTCAAAGCTGGCGCAGCGCCTCGCTGACCGGCGTGGATCCAAGCGCGCGCTGCATGGCCTGGCGCGACTGCGCGCGGTCGGGTGTGATCCAGTTGGGCTCGGCGCCGAGGAAGCGGTCGAGGAAGGCCACGGCATAGGCGGGCATTTCCGTTGCGTTCTCGCGATAAGACCACCAGGTTCGCAGGTCGTCGGCGCATTTGTCGATGCTGGGCGCCGTGCCGAACTCCTGCTCGTGCACGGCCAGGATCGCCGATACGCAGTAGTTGGTATAGAGGAAGCCTTCCGGCCAGAAGCGCACGATTTCCGCCGTGCCGGCATTGGCCTCGGTCTCGATCATGTCGGTGAGGCCGGAAATCTCTCGCGCCGGCGCCTGCCGGATCAGCTCGCGCAGCACAAGCCCGGCGGCGAAGACGATGAAGTCCGCGCGGTCGACGGCAGCGAATCGCTTCTGCGCTTCCATGACTTCGATCCAGTCGAGGAAAGCGCGCGTCAACTTGGCCTCGTCGATCTCGAAGCGCACGCCGAACGTTTCGGACACCACTTTCGCGCTGCTGCGGAAGGTAGCGCGGAACCAGCGCAGCTGCCGGAGCCGGTGGCGAAGGTCCGGCATAAGCGCGAGTTCGTGCCTGAAAGGCAGGTCCATGTCTCACTTCCCGTTTGACGGCAGGCTAGCACAGGCGTTGCCGATGCCGAAATCGGTCAGCCGCCTGTGGAGCGTTATGACGGCTAATATAATACATGTTGACATCCGAGGAAACAAATGTTCTCACTTTCGGGTCATCTCGCCTCCGTCCAATATGCGTCGGAGGAACGAGAGTCGGGAGGAGTACCGAATGGCGATCTGGCAGTGGGCACTGCTTCTGCTGTTTGTTGTCTGGGCGCTGCAATCGCTGGGCGTCTGGCTGCAGATGCGGCATTATTCGGACGTCTTCAAAGGCGTGACCGGAGAGTTCAAGGACGGCTTCGTCGGCGCTGGCAATTTCCGCGGCCGGCTTGCCAAGGGCACCATCGCGCTGATCGTCGTGACGCCGGATCTGATCGTGCGCCGCATGATGGTCATGAGCGGCCGCTCGGTGCTGACCAAGTTCAAGCGACATGAAGAATTCGAGGGCGTCCCCCTCGATCGACTCCGGTCCAACCCTGCGATCATGGGGGAGGGGGAACCCGGTGTGGCCGAGGCCGTGAAACGGGCGATCGAGCAGATCGACCGCGCGCGGTCGGAGCCGGGGAAGAAGCCGGGCCTGTCCGGCTTGAACGTAGCAAGGGCATAAACGGACGCCGGCAGCCGGCTGGGAATGACCGGCAGGGGTCATAAGGAGGAGAAATGTCTGTAATTTCGTTATTGGCGCAGCATGCCGACCTGGCGGTGCATAACCTGCATGTCGCAGGCACCATGGTCTCGGATGCTGCCTGGCACGGCAAGCTCGGCGTCGAGCATGCCACCGATCATCTTGTTGTCCTGGCGCAGGCGACGACCGACAACGCGCCGGTCACCGCCGATCAGCTGAAGGAACAGCTGAAGAACGTGCAGCAGGAAGAGCAGCTCGGCTGGCTGACCGCGATCGGCAAGTATTTCATCGGCATCTTCCAGAAGGGCGGCGAAGTGTTCGCCGGCTTCGTCACCGGCATCATCCCGACGCTGGTGGTGCTGATGACCGCCTTCTACGCCGTTACCGAACTGGTCGGCGAAGAGCGCGTTCACGGCCTGGCGCGCGGCGCCGGCCGCATCGCGCTGACCCGTTATACGGTGCTGCCGGTCCTGTCGGTGTTCTTCCTCACCAACCCGATGGCTTACACCTTCGGTTCTTTCCTGGAAGAAAAGCACAAGCCCGCCTTCTACGACGCGGCCGTGTCCTACGTGCATCCGCCGCTCGGCCTGTTCCCGCATATCAACCCCGGCGAATATTTCGTCTGGGGCGGCATGCTGGTCGCGCTGCTCGACCTCGAGAAGCGAGGCGTCATCGCCAACGGCTACCATGTCAAGGTGGCCATCTGGTACGCCATCGTCGGCCTCGTCGTCATCCTGCTCAAGGGCATGCTGACCGAGCGCATCACGGCCATCATGGCACGCCGCCAGGGCGTCGAGCTCTAAAGGCGGGAGGACACCATGGCCAAGACATACAAGGCAGTAAAGATCTCGAAGGGGTCCACCGGCTGGGGCGGTCCGCTGGTCATCGAGCCGACCGAACAGCGCAGCAAGGTCGTGTCGGTAACCGGTGGCGGCATTCATCCGGTGGCGCAGCTTATCGCCGATATGACCGGCGCCGAGGCGGTCGACGGCTTCAAGGCGCCGCCGATCGAAAGCGAGATGGCGGTCGTCGTCGTCGACTGCGGCGGCACCGCGCGCTGCGGCGTCTACCCGCGCAAGCGTATCCCGACCGTCAATCTGACGCCGGTCGGCCAGGCGGGTCCGCTCGCTCAGTTCATCACGGAAGACATCTACGTTTCGGGCGTGAAGCCGGCCAATGTCACAATGGCGGACGGATCCGAAGCGGTCACCACTGCGGGGGGAGCAGCATCGATGAGTTCAAGCAACAACACTGCATCCAGGGCGGCCGAGCCGCTGCCGAGCGAGGGCGGGCTTATCGGCCTGATCAGCTCGATCGGCCGCGTCATGGGCCGCGTTGTCGGCATCTTCTTCAATTCCGGCCGCCGCACCATCGATCAGGTCATCCGCAACGTGCTGCCCTTCATGGCCTTCGTGACCATGCTGATCGGCCTGATCCTCTATACCGGCATCGGTGACGTGCTGGCGCAGCCGATGGGTCCGCTGGCCAACAACATCGTCGGCCTGCTGGTCATCTCGGCCATCTGCGGCCTGCCGTTCCTGTCGCCCATCCTGGGCCCGGGCGCGGTCATCGCGCAGGTGATCGGCGTCGCCATCATCGGGCCGCAGATCGCCAACGGCACCATCTCGCCCGCCATGGCGCTGCCGGCCCTGTTTGCCTACAACACCCAGGTGGGCTGCGATTTCGTTCCCGTCGGTCTGGCGCTCGGTGAGGCCAAGCCGAAGACGATCGAAATCGGCGTGCCGGCGGTGCTCATCAGCCGCCAGATCATGGGCCCGGTCTCCGTGCTGATCGCATGGGTCGTCTCCCTGATCGTGTTCTAAGTCGTCAACAGTATCGAGGTTCGCCATATGTCGGTTCTTCTCAAGACACGGGTCACTGCTATCGGACCCGAAGTGGCGGACCTCGCCGAGGGCGGCGTGGTCATCCTGTTCGCGGATGGCTCGCCTCCGGAACTGGCCGAGGTTTCCGTGCTTCATCTGGCAGAGCAGGGACCCAGTGACGACGCACCGCAAAAAGGCGCGTCGATCACGCTCGGACCGGTTTCGGCTGTGATAACGGCGGTCGGCTCCACCGCGTGGAGCAAGGTCCGCGAGATGGGTCACGTCGTCATCTCCTTCAACGGAGCGACCGAGGCTGAAAGGCCGGGCGAAGTTTGCGCATCCGAGGTCGATACCGGAGCGCTTGTGGCGGCGCTTACGCCGGGCGCTGTCATCACCATCGCCGCCTGATAATATCCGCGCTGTCTGTCGACGGCGCCACAAACCTAGAGTTATTGCCATGGAACGCTCGACCATCGTCAGAGTGCATGAAGGTTTGCACGCCCGTCCCGCCACGCGGTTCGTGAAACTCGCCAAGGGTTTCGAATCCGATGTCGAGCTGGTCAAGGACGGCAAGGCAGTCAGCGCCAAGAGCTCGGTCAAGCTGATGCTGCTGGCGGTCAAGGAAAACCAGGAAGTCACCGTGCGCGCCAACGGCGCCGACGCGATCGAGGCTATCGAGGCGCTGATAGGCTATCTGGAGAACCCGCGCGCCGGCCTCGACGACGAGGGCGAGGCTGCCGAAGCTGACTCCGAAGCCACAGCCGCCTTGTCCGTTCCGCAAGCCACGCCGCCGACTGCCGCGTTGCCGGATGGAGCACCAAAACTCCAGGGTATCGCCGCCAGCGAAGGCGTGGCCATCGGGCCGGCCTTTGCCCATTTCCCGCCGGAAATCGAGGGGCCGGGCAGGCGCCTGCAGGCCGATGAGATCGACAGTGAGCTCGAGCGCTTCCGCGGCGTTGTCGCCAGCGTCCAGGCGCGCATGGACCGCACGCTTGCGGAGAACAATCTCTCCGCCGGCGACCGTGGCATCGTCGCGGCGCTGCGCGACATAGCCGCCGACGACAGCCTGACCGGCGAGGTCGAAAGGCTGATCCGGGGCGGTGACGACGCGGTCTCGGCGGTCATTGCGGCCGCGGCCACCATCGCCGCCGATTTCAGCGCGGTCGACGACCACTATCTCAACGCCCGGGCCGACGACGTCCATGCCGTCGGCCGGCAGATCTGCCTGGTGCTGCTCGGCCAGGACGAAGTCAGCCTGGAGACGATACCGCAGGGCGCGGTCCTCATTGCCGACGACATCGGCGCCTGGGATTTGGCGCGCGCGCCGCTGAAGCGCATCGGCGGCGTGATCTGCGGCCATGGCGGCGCCACCTCGCACATCGCCATCATCGCCCGCTCGCACGGCATTCCGGCCGTGCTGGGTCTGGGGGATAAGATCAACGAGTTGCGTGCGGCCAAGGAGGTCGCCATCGACGGCAATGCGGGGCAGGTTCTCGTCGACCCCGACGAGGCCACGCGTACTGATTTCAACAGGCGCGTCGAGGCGGCGGCGCAGGAGCGCGCGGGCCTCAAGGTGTTCAAGGGCGTGACCCCGAAGCGCGCCGACGGCACCGTGATCGAGGTCGCGGCCAATATCGGCTCGCTGGAGGAGATCGAGGCGGCGCAGGAAGCAGGCGCCATGGGCGTCGGGCTGTTCCGCACCGAGCTGCTCTTCATGCGCCACATGCATCTGCCATCGGAGGACATGCAGGCCGAGACCTACAGCGCCTTGGCCAAGGCGTTTGCGCCACATTCGGTCATCGTGCGCACGCTCGACATCGGCGGCGACAAGCCGATCGCCGGCATCGAGTTTCCGGACGAGGAAAATCCCTTCCTCGGCTGGCGCGGCATCCGCATGTGCCTCGACCGTCCCGACATCTTCAAGCGCCAGCTGCGGGCGCTGTTGCGCGCCGCCGTCCATGGCAACATCAAGGTGATGCTGCCGATGGTTTCGGAAATCGCCGAAGTGACGCGCACCCGCGCGCTCGTCGAGGAATGCGCGGCGGAATTGAAGGCCGAAGGCGTGCCGCATGCAAGCTTCGATCTCGGCGTGATGATCGAGACGCCCGCCGCCGTGCTGATCGCGCCGGCGCTGGCAAGGGAAGTGGCGTTCTTCTCGATCGGCACAAATGACCTCACCCAGTACATCATGGCCGCCGACCGCCTCAATCCGACGGTCGCCAAGCTCAATGACGTCACCAATCCGGCGGTGATGTCGGCGATCGAGCTGACGGCCAGGGCGGGTGTCGCCGCCGGCATCATGGTGGGCATGTGCGGCGAGGCCGCCGGCCGGCCGGACCTGATCCCGGCCTTCGTCGGGATGGGCCTGACCGAACTCAGCATGAGCCCGGCCTCGATCCAGCGTGCCAAGAAGACGATCGCGGCCATGGCGGCCGAGCGATAGCGGATCCTCGCGGCGGGTTACGTCAGATGCGCGAGCAGCGTGGCGAGAACCGGTGTCAGTTCCTGGACGGCATTGGCTTGGGCGCAGGCCTGCCGGATGCGATCCTCCCGCACTTGGGCCGCCAGCACTGCGATCTCGAGAATGTCGGGCTCGGGCGTGCCGCCGTCCGCCTTGGTCGCCAGTCCGCAGGCAAGCACTACGGGCGCGAGGCACCTGATGTCGAGAGACAGGTCGCCGGCTATCGCCGGGCCTGTCCCGATCTCGCCAGGCTGAACAGGACGGTGGCTGAGGCATTCGACGAGGAGAGCCGCGCAGGCCGCCGCGACCTCATCCGTGGATGCCGCGTCGCCCGTCGCGGCAGCCAGAAGATCGGCGTGGCGCTTGCGCATCGCTGCGTGCACGGCGGAAAAGCCCGCCTCGTGAACGCGCGGATTGTCGATGCCATAGCCGGCGAGAACCGCGCGGGTCAGATAATACATGTCACGCCTGAACTGGCGTTCGCCGCCGATCTGCCGGTCTTCGTCGCCTTGCGGGAAATAGGTCCGCAGGCTTTTGACGGTCGTGCCGTCGACCTTGAGCGGCCGGGAATGCGGAACGAAGGATTCGGCGATCGTCAGCGCTTCGTCGACGGCCCTTGCGGCATGGCCAAGCAGGCTGCGGCCCGGGAAGGGCGGCAAATTGCCGGCGATGTCGTGCGAGGTATCGCCGGCGCTGTCGTGGCGGTTTTGGCGGATCGCGTCGCGCAGTTCCCGAAGCCGGTCCTTCAGGTTGGCGCGGACGTCTTCGGAAATTTGTCGCAGCATCGCCAATTGCCTCGAAACGCTGAAGCCGGTCAGGGCTTGGGGCGCCAGTCGCCCTCTCTAGATTGTTCGTCTCGATTGGTAGATCAATAGGCAATATTTAACCAGCATGCAGAATCGGCGAGGCAGCATCATCGCCGGGCTTGGAGGGGAAATTGGGCAGGCGGCGGCAGGGCGAATCCGAAAACGGCAGGGCGGCGGCTGAGGCATCCGAGCAGGTCGTCAGCGAAAGCCGGACCGACCGCCTCAGGATCCGCGCCGCCTGGATGTATTTCGTCGAGCAGATGACGCAAAACGAGATTGCCGACGTGCTCGGCGTCGGCCGCGTCACCATCGTGCGCATGCTGGCGGAGGCGAGGGCGCGCAACGAGGTGAAGATCACCATCGAGAGCGAGCTTTTGGAGATCGTGCGGCTGGAGCGGGCGCTGGAGAAGACCTTTGGGCTGCAGCAGGCGCTGGTCGCGCCGCTCACAGACCCCAACGCCGATCCAATCCCGGCAATCGCCGCCAAGACCGGCATGTTCCTGTCCGACGCGATGAAATCCGGCATGCGGGTCGGCGTCGGCTGGGGCGTGACGCTATTCCATACCTTGCCCTTCATCAGCGCCAAATCGCTGACTGATTTCAGCGTGATTTCGCTGCTTGGCGGCGTCGGCGTCGCGCGCCGGGTCAACCCGGCCGAGTTCGCCTGGCGCTTTGCCCAGATATTCCAGGGCGACGGTTATCTGATGCCGACGCCGGCCGTCGTCGACAGCGTCGAGACCAAGATCGCGCTGGTCGAGCGTTGCGGCCTGCAGGAGATTTTTGAAATGGCCGACGCGCTCGACGCCGTTCTGCTGAGCGTCGGCGGCATCGCTTCGGCCACCACCTTCTCGCGCGGCGGCTTTCTCAAGGAAGCCGACCGCGAGGCCCTGTTGGCGCGCGGTGCCGTCGGCGACCTTCTGTTCCATTTCTACGACCGCAACGGCGATCTGGTCGACCATCCCGTCAACAGCCACGTGATGTCGGTGGATGTCGACCGCCTGCGCAAGGCGCCGATCCGCATCCTCACCTCCGGCGGCGCCGAGAAGACCGAGGCACTGCTCGGTGCCATGAACCTGATCGCGCCGACCATCCTGATCACCGATGAGGAAAGCGCGCGCCGCATGCTGGCCGCGCATGGGGCTTGAATCATGCGACGGAAGGGCCCGCCCGCTGCGGAATTGAGGAGCGTAGGAGCTTGCGGGCAGGTTCCTCTACCAGAATGAAGACGACGACCGAGATGATGATCAGCAAAGGCTGATACAAAAGACTTCCGACCCAATCCCATTCTCCGGTGAATATCACCGGAATCCACTTCCGAACCGGAATTTGCAGGATGTAGAGGGCATAGCTTGCATTGCCCAACAGCACGAGCGGCTTATACGACAGCGCGCGTTGGGTCCTGCCGTCATTCACCGCGCATGTCGCAATCAGGGCAACAAAGCCGATTGCCGCGAACCCCCCTGTCATCGACATGCAGGTCGCGACAAGCGTAGCCACCGTGAACGCCGCGGCCAGAATGACGGCCAGGTCGCTGCGGAAGCGATCGAACGCGCCGGCCCTGAACAGGAGAGCGCAGATGATGCCGGTCATAAATTCGGGCAGCCTCAGCAGCGGGAGAGGTACCAGCCCCATCCAGCCGAATGCAAGGTAGCCTGTCGGCCCTAGCCCCGGCAGACACATAGCCATGAAGACCAGCGTCACAACTGCCAGGCTGATCCACAGGGCTCCAGTCGTAAGCCTTGAAAGGCCTGGAAGCAGTAACGGGAACATAAGATAGAAAAAGAGCTCGATCGAAAGCGTCCAACCTGGAGGATTCCAGAAGAATCCGAGCATTGACGTTGGTGCGCCCCAAGCCTGAATAAGGCCAAGTGTCCCCAGCGACGCAAGCGGGTGATCGAAAGGCATGCTTGTCAGCGGCAGAGCCACAGCGAGGGCAAGGAGATAGACTGGATAAATTCGGGAGAATCTCGCAATGGCGAACCGTCGAACCTCGTGCCAGTCAGACATCTTGTCGAAGTAGGAATGGGTTAGGATGAAGCCGGACAACAGGAAGAAAAACGAGACGCCGAGATAGCCATTCTGCATAAAATTGGCGATTAGGGGCGGCGCTCCGTCGATGTCTGCCGAATGGAAGGCAAGCACATAGAGAGCGGCGAAAAACCGCAAGCTGGTCAGCTGCGTCAGGTTCGATCCGGCTGAAGGCTTCGGTTTCATGCAGAATGCCGCGGCTGTGAGCGTGAGGCGATGCTCGGAACTCTCGATGCTGCCCGGAAATTCTATATGCCGCGCCACATTAACAAACCCGTTAACACTCTATGCCGGTGGCAGCGCTCGGCGCGCTCGTCCGAGCAGGACCCGGCGGCCAAAGCCACGGTCGCGTGATGGATACGCCTGGCTTCCGCCGAAGTCGCAGGAACTGCTCTAAATCAAGCGGGGGCTGCTCTTGTCAGTAAGCGGTTGCGTGAAGAGCGGAAGGCTTGGGCTTCAGCCTAAGAACTTGGGGGAAGTCCTTTGTTTCAAATGGTCGGAGTGGCCGGATTCGAACCGACGACCCCTTGACCCCCAGTCAAGTGCGCTACCGGGCTGCGCTACACTCCGGACCGGGTGGCGATGTATCGTGATAACCCGGTGCGGGTCAACCGAATTCGGTGCCTATCGCGCAGGTGAAATTGCAAGCAGGGACGCAGGCCTTCCCAGCCGCAATTCCAGCTGATGCCGGTACTCCAGCGCGATCGCGCCCCAGATCAAGCCCAACAGCAGGTAGAGATGGCGCCAGTGGTCGATGTCGATGAAGGTGCCGAGGCCGATATTGCCGAGATAGGCGACATAGGCGCAAAGCAGATAGGGCTGCCACGGCCGGTCGCGCAAAAGGATGCGGAAGCCGGCCCCGATCGTCCATAGCGTGAGCGTCAGGAACGAGACGAAACCAAGCCAGCCATAATCCATCAGCGCCTTCAGCCAGATGTCGTGCGTGTCCTCGCCATAGATCGTGCCGAAGACCAGCGGGCCGATGCCGAACGGGTGCTCCATCGCCAGCTGGAAGCCGATCGAATAGCGGGCGAAGCGGCCAAGCCGCGCCGAGTCATAGCTCTGCTCGAGCTGCGCGCGTTGAGTGAACATGTCAGACACGCCGGGCAACTGCAGGATGACGATGAAGGCGATGACCAGCAGCGCCACGGCCGCGATCGTCATCACCACCACGCGCAGCCGGAACCTGCCGCTGGCGCTCTGCAGGAAGAGGCACGCGGTGAGCAGCACCGCCGACACGGCGAACATGCCCCAGGCGCCGCGCGAGAAGGAGAAGAAGATGCCGGCGCTGACGATGAGCAGCGGCACCGCCAGAAGCGGCATCCGCGACACCGGGCCGGTCAGGAGCAGATAGAGCAGATAGGTACCGGGCAGCACCAGGAACGGCCCGAACACGTTCGGATCCTGGAAGGCGCCGGCCGCTCGGTCGTATTTAGTGAACATCTCCGCGCCGGGGAAGGCATGGAAGTAGCCGGCGATGCCGAGCAGCGACGTCGCCACCGCCGACACGACATAGGCGATGAAGATCAGCCGGTAGAGGCTGGGCTGGACCGAAGTCACCGAGGCGAAGAACACCGCGCTGAGGGCCAAAAACAGCGAGACGGCGAGATAGAGCGGCGTGTTGGCGAGGTCCGCCATCTGCGTCATGGCGATCATGCCGCCGATGTTCATCGCCACCAGCAGCACCAGTAAGGGGACGATCGCGCGCGAGATTCGCAGGCCGAACAGCGCCCAGACCGCGATCAGCCCGGCCATGTAGATTTCGTAGGGCGCCGGCTCGCTGATGACGAAGCCGGAGAGCAGGATGCCGACGCCGATCGCCGCCGACGCGATCAGCGAAATCAGCTTGGCGTTGACCGCCGACGCCAGCAATTTGTTGACAGCCTGCGGTTGCAACTTGTTGACCGCCGACGCCGGCAACTGGTTGACAGCTTGCGGCTGCAACGGATGGGCGATTGCGCTCAATAGGCGTTTTCCGTGTTGAGCAGGCGGATCGGCGTCAGGAACAGGATGCGCAGGTCGAACAGCATCGACCAGTTCTCGATGTAATAGAGGTCGTATTCGGTGCGCATGCGGATCTTTTCGTTGGTGTCCATCTCGCCGCGCCAGCCGTTGATCTGCGCCCAGCCGGTGACGCCGGGCTTGACCTTGTGGCGGGCGAAGTAGCCGTCGACCACCTCGTTGTAGAGCAAATTGTGCGACTGCGCGGCGATGGCATGCGGACGCGGCCCGACCAGCGACAGCGAACCGAACAGCGAATTGAAGAACTGCGGCAGCTCGTCGATCGAGGTCTTGCGGATGAAGCGGCCGACACGGGTGACGCGCGGATCGTTCTTGGTCACCGTCTGCTTGGCGGTCGGGTCGGACCGGTCGGTATACATCGAGCGGAACTTGTAGACCTCGATGATCTCGTTGTTGAAGCCGTGCCGCTTCTGCTTGAACAGCACCGGGCCCTTGCTGTCGAGCTTGATGGCGATCGCGGTGGCGAGCATCACCGGCGAAAAAAGGACGATGCCGACAAGTGAGAAGAAGATGTCGAAGGCGCGTTTGGCGACCGAATCCCAGTCGTTGATCGGCTTGTCGAAGATGTCGAGCATCGGCACCGAGCCGATATAGGAGTAGGCGCGCGGCCGGAACTGCAGCGCATTGGAATGCGCCGAGAGCCGGATGTCGACCGGCAGCACCCAGAGTTTCTTCAGAAGCTGCAGGACGCGCGATTCGGCGGTCAGCGGCAGCGATACGATCAGCATGTCGATGCGCGCGATGCGGGCGAATTCGATGAGCTCGGAGATGGTGCCGAGCTTCGGATAGCCGGCGACGATCGGCGGCGAACGCTTGTCGTTTCGGTCGTCGAAGATGCCGCAGATGCGGATGTCGTTGTAGGGCTGCTTCTCGACCGAGCGGATCAGCTGCTCGGCCGCCTTGCCGCCGCCGACGATGAGCGCGCGGCGCTCCATGCGGCCGTCGCGCGCCCAGCGCCGGATGAGGCTGGACATCACGAGTCTCAGGCCGAAGATCAGCACGAAGCCGACCGCGAACCAGGTGCCGAACAGCAAGCGCGAATAGTCTTCCGACGCCTTGATGGCGAAGGCGGTGAGCGCCATCAGCGCGAAGCTGCCGGCCCAGACCAGCAGCAGGCGGCCGAAATTGGCCAGCGGACGCATCAAAGCTTCGATCTGGTAGCAGTCGGTCACGTCGAGCAGCACCACGGCCAGGAACGACGTCGCCGCGATCGCCAGCGGATACTGCCAGGCCAGATAGCTGAAGAAGCCGACATAGTAGAAATAGACGCAGAGCCCAGACAGGAACAGCATCGCGAACTCGACCATGCGCAGCACGCCGCTGACCATGATCGGCGACATGGTATCGCGCCGGTATTGTGAGGCGACCTGGCGCGCCACATCGTTGATGCCGCCAGGCTTTTCGCCCTCGGCGGGAGCGTCGTAGTTGCGCACCGCATCCATGGAAAAGCGGTGCGCGGGGTCGATCTCATTCATGGGAACTGTCCGCGAGCTTCGCGCAACTGCATAACAAAAGAGAGCTAAGAAACCCTTGAAACAACCGGTGGTTTTGGAGTTGTTGCGGCCCGCGGCCTATTTGTGCAGCGCGGCGAAATAGGCCTTCTCGATATCGGCGGCCATGACGTCGGCGCCGAATCGGGCCTTCAGCTCATCGGCTTGCGGCATCCGTTTTCGATAACCGTCGAAGTCGCTGAGCGCCGTCCCCATTTTGGCGGCGAGCTGGGATGCGTCGGGCCGGATCAGGGCAGGGGAGTTTTCGCCGAAGATTTCCGGAATGCCGCCGACCGCGGTCGCGATCATCGGCATGCCGGCGGCCAAGGCCTCGAGCACGATATACGGCATCGCCTCCGCGCGGGACGGCACGACGATCAAATCGGCCAGCGCGAAAGCGTCCCTCGCCGGCATGGGCGGCAGGAAACGGACGTGGCTCTCCAGGCCGAGCCGCTCGACCTGCGCGTGGTAGCGCGGCAGGTCGTCGCCGTCGCCGACCATAACTGCGCTCAGGGGGCGTCCGAGCTCGTTGCCGGCCAAGGCCAGCGCATCGATGAAGATATCCGGACCTTTCAGGTCGCGCATCATCCCGATGTACAGGAAATCGGCGGCATCCGCCGACGTCGTCACCGGTTCGAATTCGGCGGCGCGCAGGCCGTTATAGACCAGCCGGTTGGGTATCGGCGGCTCGCCGACCTTGCGGCGATAGGTTTTCCGCTCGTAGTCGGAAACGAACAGCAGGCAATCGGTGAAGCACGCCATGAAGCGCTCCAGGCCGAAGAACAGCTTTCCCGTCGCCGTCGCTTCGTCATAGTGGAGGGAGCCGCCATGCGGCGAATAGAGGCGGGCAACGCGAAACCTTGATACCCGCAACAGTGAGCCGAACAGCCGGGCATAGGCGCCACCCTTGGCGCCGTGCCCGTGCAGCACGTCCGGCCGCAATTCCTGGATGATTCGATAGGTGCGCCAGGCCGAGGCGAGGTCGCCCGGCCCGACATGACGCTGCATCGGCGTGCGATGGATGCCGAGCGCCAAACTGTCCTTCATAGCCTCGAACAAGCGCTCCTCATAGTCGCCGCCGGTGGTCGAGTCGCAGACGATTCCCACCGCATGGCCAGCGGCGACCTGCGCCTCTGTCAGGTCGCGCACATGCCGGAAGATTCCTCCGACAGGTGAGCGAAAGCAGTGGACGATCCTGAGATTCACCGCCACGACGGGTTTTTCAGAACAGGCGTTCGCGGACGTAGACGGTGTCGCCGGGCAGGAGCGGATCGGATGTCAGAACCCGACCGGTCATCACTTTGCCGTTGATGTCGCGGGTGATGTCGACGCTCCCCTGATTGGCGCGCGGCGTGAAGCCGCCGGCGATGGCGACCGCCTTTTGCACGGTGAGTCCCGGCACGTAGGAATACTGGCCGGCGGCACCCACTTCGCCCATGACAAAGATCGGCCGGTAGCGGTCGATTTCGACCGAAACGTCGGGATCGCGCAAATAGCCTTGGCGCAGCTTGTCGGCGATCGCCTTTTCCAACTGCTGCGCGGTGTGGCCGCGCGCCGGCACCGCGCCGACCAGCGGGAAGGAGAGATAGCCGGACTGGTCGACGCTGTAGGTGTTGCTCAACCCATCCTGCTCGAACACCGTGACACGGACGCGGTCGCCGGCGCCGAGTCGGTAGGGCTGATCGAGCACTTCATGGAAGGCGGCGGGTGTCGGGCGGTAGCTCGAACAGCCGGTCAGCAGCGACAGGGCAAGCAAAGCGCGAAAGAGGGAAGCAGTGCTTTTCATGACCGGCCAGGAACCTTCATCGCTCTTGCCGCAAGTCGCGGCCAACCCCAGGAAAGTGCGACCGTTATCATCCTGTTAGGGTTAATGGGTGGTAAAGGAGCTCGGTCCGGGAGAGCGGAGATCGGCAAAAAGCTCAATTGTTCTATTGCTTTCGCCCAATCTTCTTTGAGTGCTCTCTAATAAGCGCTCATTCCGATCTTAACGGGTGAGTTACCATAGTTGTTTACGGTCCATCCTCGACTCAAAGTTCGGAGCAGGATGCATGTCCGTTCAGTCCGCGGCCGCAGACGTCGATGTCGATCTGAGACAGCTCTTCGCCAGCCTGGCGAGGAACTGGCTGCGCATTGTCTTCGTGACGCTTCTGGTCACCGGGCTGGCCTTCGCCTTCGCCTGGCTCGCGACGCCCTACTATAAGGCGACAGCCAAGCTGGAGATCGGCTCGCGCGAATCGGAATACACCCGGCCGCCGGGCACCAACGATGACGACAAACCGATTCTCGACGAGCAAGGCGTTGCGACCCAGGTCCAGATCATTTCCTCGCCCGACATCCTCAAGCAGGTGGCGACCAAGCTCAACCTGGACAAGTTGCCGGAGTTCGACGAGACGCTGAAAATGTCGTCGCTCGGGCGCGCGCTTGTGCTCGTCGGCTTGAAAAGCGATCCCTTCGATATCCCGCCGGACGAGCGCGTGCTGAATGCCATGCACGACAAGCTCAATGTCTACGCCGTTGAAAAGACGCGCGCGATCGCGATCGAGTTCGCCTCGAAGGATCCCAAGCTCGCCGCCGACATCGCGAACGGCATCGCCAACGCCTATATCGCTTCGAAGGGCGACGCCAAGCTCGAATCGAACGCCGCCGCCACCGACTTCCTGGCGCCGGAAATCGCCGACCTGCAGAATCGCGTCAAGGACGCCGAGGCCAAGGTCGCGGCCTTCCGTGCGCAGTCCGACCTCTTGATGGGCGGCAACAATGCGGTGCTTCCGACGCAGCAGCTCTCTGAACTGTCGAGCGAATTGTCGCGCGTGCGCGCCAGCCGAGCCGCCGCCGAGGCGAGCGCCGAGAGCGTGCGCCGGGCGCTGCAGAATGGCGGTTCGCTGGACAGTGTGCCGGAAGTCCTGTCTTCCGAGCTGATCCAGCGCCTGCGCGAGCGCCAGGTGGAGCTCAAGGCCAACATCGCCGATCTTTCCACGACCCTGCTCGACAACCATCCGCGCATCCGGGCGCTGAAGTCGCAGCTGGCCGATCTCGACGGACAGATTCGCAATGAGGCGCAAAAGATCATCCGCGGCCTGTCGGCCCAGGTCCAGACGGCCAAGGCCCGCGAGGATCAGCTGATCGCGGACGTCAACACGCTGAAAGCTGCCTCGGCGCGGGCCGGCGAGCAGCAGGTGCAGCTGGACGCCCTGCAGCGCGACGCGAATGTTCAGCGCCAACAGCTTGAATCCTATATGGCTAGTTACAATGCCGTGGCCTCGCGCAAGGATCGCAGATACTCGCCTGTCGCGGCGAGCCTGATCGCGCAGGCCCAGGTGCCGTCCCAGCCCTATTTCCCGAAGATCGGGCCGATCACCGGCGCCGCCGCCGCTGCTTCGCTGCTGCTGATGGCGATCGGCACGCTGCTTGGCGAGCTGTTCTCGGGCCGCGCCATGCGTCCGGCCGCCGGCGCCCGCTTCGCCGATATCGAGCAGGTGGCGATGCCCGCGACCCGGGTGGAACCGATGATCGCCGAAGCACATGGCGAAGGTCGGGCCTTTGCGCCTTACGAGGAAGCCGAGCCGGGGCATTCGATCGCCGAATCGGAACTGCCGAGGCCGGCCGAGCACGAGTTGGCGGAGGTTCGCGCTGCGGCTGTCAAGCAGGCCGAGCCCAGCGAATCGGCCCCGGAGCCAAGGCAATCCAGGCTGGGCGAGATCGATGTCGACAAGGCCGCGGAGAAGCTGATCGCCTCCGGCGCCGCGCGCGCGATCTTCGTGTCGCCGGAAGGCGACGAGGCGGCGGCGTCCGCCGTGCTGGTGGCGCGCGAAGTATCGGATGCCGGCCTGCGTGTGCTGCTGCTCGATCTCACCGCATCGGGCGCGGCGTCGCGGCCGATGCTGGACACAAGCCTCTTCCCCGGCATCACCAATCTGCTCGCTTCCGAAGCGCAGTTCAGCGACGTCATCCACCCCGATCTCTATTCGGATGCGCATGTCATTCCGGTCGGCACCGCCGACCCTGTCCGCGCCATGCGCGCCGCCGACCGGCTGCCGATCATCATGCAGTCGCTCACCACGGCCTATGATCTCGTCGTGGTCGAGTGCGGCCCTGCCGACGCGCAAGGCATCGGCCGCCTTGTCGGCGACGGCACCGAAGTCTTCCTGTCGATGCTCGAGGCCGACGACCAGGTGACGCAGGCCGCGGTGAAGCTGATCGAGAACGGCTATCCCAACCTGACGCTGGTCACGCCGGTCGGCCGCGAACCGGGAGATCCATTGCCAGGACGCCGGTCGGCTGCGTAAGGCTGGAGGCGGACAAGGCTGTCCTGCGCTGCCGCGGCGCTTGCTAAGGACAACCGCGAGGAACCGGAGGCCGAGACCGCAGCGAATCGAGCACGGCTCAGTCGGGGGCATGACAGTCCTTAGGTGCAAGACCGAGCCGGGGCATTTCTCGGCGGCCCCCGCACTTTACATCGGCGGCATAGCACCTAGTTTTGATGTTTCGCGCTGCGCATTTTCGTGCGTGGATGATCAAGAGCGGACCGTGAACCCTAGGCCGGTCCCTCGAAACTCCCAAAGGATGGCTGTTATGACACAGGCCAAGAATGGCGACACTGTACGTATCAACTACACTGGGCGTCTGGTCGACGGCACCCAATTCGATTCTTCCGGCAGTGAACCGTTGCAGTTTACACTGGGCGAAGGACAGGTAATTCCTGGTCTCGAAACGCATGTCGAAGGCATGGAGGTCGGCACGAAAAGCACCGTCACCGTTCCCGCTGACGCCGCCTATGGCCCCCATCGCCCCGAAGCGGTCGTAGTCATCGACCGCGCCAGCGTGCCGGAAAACATCAACGTCGATATTGGCACCCGATTGCAGGCCCGCACCCGCGAGGGACGTCCCATGCAAGTAACGGTCATCGGCGCGGACGACGCCAGCGTCAAGCTCGACGGCAATCATCCGTTGGCCGGAAAGGACCTGGTGTTCGACGTTGAATTGGTCGAGATCGTTCAGGCGGCGTAGTTAGAACTGAACGACTGCCCCAGGATCGCGGTCAAGAGCGCTACGAGAAAGTTATTTCCGCGTGGCCCTCGAAGGGAGAGGCAGAGGATTCGCGATTGTCACGGTGCGCGATCGGTCAGGGCGTTGGCCCCTTCCTGCCCGGCGCAATGCGCGCAGCAATAGATGATATCGCCCTGCTCGACGCCATGTCCCATGATCCGCACCCTGCAATGCGGGCAGATCGGCGCAAGCTTCTGGATCGCGCACTCGAAGCTGTCAAACGTGTAGGTTTGCCCGCTCAAGCTCACTAGGAATGCCTTGTCATAGTCGTTGCCGCACTGGTCGCACTTAGCCATGGCCATTCTCCTTCTGGGTGCGAAAACCTCTCGGCACTCGATAGGTTCCGTCGAGTCCCTCAGGGTCTCGGCCCGCTTGCCGCATCGCCCCGGAACGCGACGGCGACTGTGCGACTCTTACCAAGCCTAGCTGTCGTCCTCGGTTGCGGCAGGTGCAGCCTGTCCGGCAGCCTTGCGGCGCAGCATCTTGGTCAACTTCCAGACCGTCGGATTGTTCTTGATGAAGGCCTTGGCCCGCGCGCCTTGCCGCATCGTCGTCGCCAATGCGCGGCCTTTCAATGTCAGCGGCGCAAGCACCTCGAAATGCTGGATCTCGAGATCGCACCAGAGCCGTTTGTAAGGCTCGTCGCCGACCGAGAAGTCATAGACCTTGAAGCCGAGATCGCAGGCTTCCTGGATATTGTCGAAGAACAGGAAGTCGCCGGGGCTGGTGAAGGCGAGATCGTCCTCGGCGATGGCGCCAAACTCGCAGATCAGTCGCTTGCCGGAGCGGCTGCAGCCGGTAACCGCGCGCAGTTTTCCCGCCACGTCCAGGCCGTGCAGCAGGAAGGACGGCTTTTCCTCCGTCAGCGCATCGGCAAACAGCGTCCGGAAGAAGTCGCGCACTTGCCTGTCGCCGAAGACATTGGCGATGCCCATCTTGGCGAAACGCACCTCCTTCATCTCGAGGAAGGCGTCGAGCAGCGTGTCGACCTCTTCGCGAGTGTGCGCCTCGAGGCGGCGGAAGGTGCCGACCGCCTCGAACTTGCGCGTCTGCGAACGGTGCTTCTTGCGCTTGCGCTTGCCGCTCGCGCGCGACAAGAGCGCGTCGAACCCGCCGTCGAGATCGACCGCGAGCGCAAGGTTCGGACTTGGAAAGCCGGATAGCGCGGCGAGCGGGTTGGCGACGCCGTCGAGGTCGGGCAGCAGCCTTTCCAGCGAGATCAGGTCGATGTCCGGCCGCGTTCGGGCGATGACCTTGAACACCGAGCGGATCGCCCGACCGTCGATAGCCGGCAGGAAACGTGGATCGGCGGCGGCGAAATTGCCGTTGGCGTGGCGCCCGCCGGCGAAACGGGCAACCTTGAACGGACCGCGCCCTACGACTTCCAGCGCAAGCGAAAGCGCCGGATGGCCATCGCAGGTTAGCGTCGCGACAACGATGTCGGCGCCGGTCGCGGTTGCCCAGTTGTTTACCCAGGATGCGCTTTGCGCCGGCGCGAACAACGCCGAGGCGCAGAATTGAACGTAGTCGGCCAGCCCGGCGCCGTCTTTTGCGGTCGCAGTCCACCGACCCTGATCGGCTCGCATGGGTCGCGCGGAAGTCTTGTTGGCCGCGACTCGGTTGCCGTCAAATGACGCGGCGGCGTCAACCATCCCTCAATCCTTAAGACGTATTGGTTGCAACCTGGGGTTCGCATAGGCGAATGTCGTGTTTGAATAAGCCTAGGCGCAAAAGGTGAAGGAATGATCGACGGGGGCGAGGCAATCCGGAAACTGGCGCTGAACCTTGCCCGCTACTCCGGTCTCGCGCCCCTGGCGCGGCCGTTTGTCGGCGGCATCGGCGCTATCCTGATGCTGCACCGCGTCACCGCGACACCGGAGAAGCCGAACAGCGTCAACCGGCATCTGAACATCGCGCCCGCCTTCCTCGACAGGCTGATCGCGGACATGAAGGGGCGGGGTTATGCCTTTGTTTCCCTTGATGAAGCGATCGAGCGCATCAAGACGGGTGGCAAAGACGGCCAGTTCGCCACGATCACCGCCGACGACGCCTATCGCGACAACATGACCGAGGCGCTTCCGGTGCTGGAAAAGCACGGCGCGCCGATCGCCATCTACGTCGCCCCCGGCCTGATCGACGGCGCCGTCGAACTCTGGTGGGACGTGATCGAGGACATCGTCGACACCAGCTCGCGCCTGACGCTGACTATGGCGGGCAAGCCGACGGTGATCGATTGCTCGACGCCAGGCAGGAAGATCCAGGCCGTCGCGCGGCTGAACGCCTGGCTGACCTTGGACGTCTCCGAGGAAGAGCAGGGCGCTGCGCTGCGCGAGCTCGCCCGTTCCAATGGGTTCAAATTCGGCTCGGGCCGCCCATGCACCTTGATGAACTGGGATGAGCTTCGCACCATGGCCGCGCACCCGCTGGTGACCATCGGCGCCCACACCGTCAATCATCGGAACTTGAAGCGGCTGTCCGAAGCCGATGCGCGGCATGAGATCGGCGATGTCCGCCGCATCCTCGCCGAAAGGCTTGGCGAGGAGCCGCGTCATCTGGCTTACCCCTATGGCTATGCCAGCGCCGTCGGTTGCCGCGAGGTTGGCTTTGCCCGCGACGCAGGCTATGCCTCGGCGGTAACCACGCGGCATGGTGTGCTGCGCGCCGAGCATGCCGGCTTCCTGCACGCGCTGCCGCGCATCTCCGTCAATGGCCGCTATCAGAGCGTGGCGCATATCCGCACGATGCTGTCCGGCATCACCACGCCGCTCGCCAATGCGGGCAAGATGGTCGTTACGATATAGGCCTGCGCCTTGATCAGCACTTATGGAAATAACGGTAGGTGTCGGGCGCGCTCATCCATTTGAGCTGCGTTTCAAGCCCGCCATGCGCCTTGATCCAGCCTCTGATGTCGGATGCGTAGGCGTTCCATAGAACGGCGGTCATGGCGGGCCGGTGCGCCAGATGGAAGCCGAAGCTCGCCGCCGGCGTCACGCAGATGCGACTGCGTGGAACATAGCCGAGCAGCACGGTGCAGGCCGACTGGCATTTGCCGACGATGCGCACATCGACGCCGCGCGCCGCAAGCTCCTTCCAGCGCTGGCTATAGGCGGCGACGCTGCCGCCGTGAGCGTCCGAGACATTGATGGTTTCCGCTGTCGCGATCGAAGCGGCGAGCGAGCCGGTCAGAAAGATCAGCCCCGCGAACATGGCCCTCAGCATGTCAAGCCTCCCTGCCGAGCTATGAACGAGGCAGGGTAGGCGCGCACCCGATCACGTCTGAATCACATTCGTGTTTTTGCTTGCCCGGCACCGGCGAGGCTCAGCCCTTCGGGCGCGGCTCGATGATCAGCCATTTGATGATGGCCATGGCCGGCAGAACCCAGAGAAAGCCGCTGAGCAGGAAGAAGAGGAGATGCGCCGTCGGCCCGTATTCGGCGAGCCTGGTGACCGCGACGGCTGACGCGATCAGCGCGTAGATGACGACCAGCGCCACCAGCAATATAGTTCCGATCAGCTTTTTCAGGCGAATGGGCATGTCGCGGTTCCGTTGACCCGCTCCGCTTAGGCCGAATGAAGAAAGCGCGCAACCGTCGCGGCCCGGCGCGACGGCGTGCCGCGCTGTCCGGTCTTGCCAGTTGGGCGGCCTTGGTCCACCACTTCAGCCTTTCAACGACCGGAAAAACGCCTATGGCTGCCATCACCGCCACGGCCCCCTATGCCGCCCGAGACCGCGACCTCCAGAACCGCGCACTGGTGCGTGGCTGGCTTTACGTCGTGCTGCTCGTGCTGTTCGCGCTGGTGCTTGTCGGCGGCTCCACTCGGCTCACCGGCTCGGGGCTGTCGATCACTGAGTGGCAGCCGATTCACGGCGTCATCCCGCCGCTCAACGACGTCGAATGGCAGGAAGAGTTCCAGCGCTACCAGCAGATCCCGCAATACACCGAGATCAACAAGGGCATGAGCGTCCAGGACTTCAAGTCGATCTTCTGGTGGGAATGGGCGCACCGCATCCTGGCGCGCAGCGTCGGCGTGGTCTTTGCCTTGCCGCTGCTGTTCTTCTGGGCGACGCGCCGCATCGAACGAGGCCTTGGGCTGAAGCTCGTCGGCATCCTTCTGCTCGGCGGCCTGCAGGGCGCCATCGGCTGGTGGATGGTGGCTTCGGGTTTGGCCGACCGCGTCTCGGTCAGTCAATACCGGCTGGCGACGCACCTGACGCTTGCCGCGCTGATCTTCACCGCGACGATAGTGGTCGCGCGCGGGCTGGCGCCGCATTCGGAGCCCGCCGCCGGCCGGTCGACGCAGCGGCTCGCCGGTTTCATCGTGCTTCTCGCGCTGGTCCAGATCTACCTTGGCGGGCTGGTCGCCGGGCTGCACGCCGGCCTTTCCTACAACACATGGCCGCTGATGGATGGAAAGGTGATCCCATCCGATCTGCTTCTCCTGAAGCCCGCCTGGCTGAACTTCTTCGAGAATCCGAAGACGGTGCAGTTCGTCCACCGGCTGGGCGCTTATACCATTTTCGCCGTGTCGCTCTGGCATATGATCACGACGTGGCGGCGCCAGCCCGGCACCACCCATGCCCGCCGGGCCACGCTTCTGTTCGCGCTGGTGGTGGTCCAGGCCTCGATCGGCATCGGCACGCTCGTAATGCAGGTGCCGCTGCACATGGCGTTGACGCATCAGGCGATCGCGCTTGTCCTGCTCGGCTTCGCCGCCGCGCATTGGCGCGGCACCAAGGGCGCTTACTCGCTGCCGACGGAGATTACCGTCAAGAGCTGACGGTCACATCGAAAACAAATGCGACTGCATCGTCGGCTCGTTGTCGAATTCCGCCTGGCGCGCAGCGGCGACGGACGTCGTCGACTGGTCCTGATCGGCCTTTTTCGCGTCGGCGGCCTTGAGCGCGGCGAGCTTGGCCTCCAGCGCCGCGATCTGCTGCTGCAGCTTGGCGGCATCGACCTGGTCCTGGGCGGCCTTGGCCTGATCTTCCAGGGCCTGGATCTGCTTTTCGAGGTCGGCCTCCTGGGCCGCGCTGTCGGACGACGTGGATGAGGAGTACTGCACCGCTTGGACGGAGCTGGAGATCGCGCTGACCATGGAAATTCCTTTGAGGAGGGCCGACTCCATCAATAGCCGATCATGGTGAATCGGCGGTTACCGCGGTCGGTCCTGTCTCGGTGATCAGAATTGCGACCGAACCTTTCGAACGGCTTCGGCCACAGCCAGCTCGCGGTCCTCGTCGACCGCGTTCTTGTCCTCGCGATGCCACGCGGCCGACAGGCAGCCATAGGCGATCGCATGGTCGAGGATGGCGCGCGGCGACTGTCCGAGCGTTGTGCCAAACACCTCAGCCATATGCGCGGTTCGGCGCGGATCGAGGCAGAGATCGTCGCGATCGAGCGGGTTGTAGAACATATTCGCCGCGTCGAAGCCGGGATCGCCAAGCACGCCCTTGGGGTCGATCGCCAGCCAGGCGCGCGGCCCAAACAGGATGTTGTCGTGGTGGAGGTCGCCATGCAGCGGGAGGACTGCGTGCGGGTCGGCAAGCAGCCGCTCGGCGATCGGCGCCGCGTCGACGTAAAGGGTCTCCCGGTTGGCATCGCGGTCGGCCCTTGCCGCCTTGAACAGGCTTGCGAACCTTTCCCGCAGCGGCTGCAGGTCCGATGGAGGCGCGTGCTCCGAAGGCGAGAAAAGCCTGGTCATGACCTCGGCGGCAATCGCCGTCGCGGCAGCGTCGCCATGCTCCGCAAGATGTTCGGAAAGCAGCCTGTCGCCGGCATATTCGAGCAGCATGCAATTGCCGTCACGGCCGAGCAGCCGCACCGCGCCTTCGCCGCGCCGCCAGGCGAGGTAATGCTCGCCGCGCAACTCGTCCGCGACGTCGTCGAAGGGTTTCAGGTCCTTGACGATGGCAACCGAGCCATCGTCCCGCACGACCTTCCAGATCCGGCTGGAAAAGGTCTCGGCAATGAGTTCGGGAGCGCTGACCTTCCAGCGCCCAGGGAATGCCTGCATGACCGCTCAGTGCTTGATGCCGAGCATCAGGTCGAGATTCTGCACCGCGGCAC
Organism: Mesorhizobium sp. B3-1-8; assembly: GCF_006439495.1. NCBI lineage: Bacteria > Pseudomonadati > Pseudomonadota > Alphaproteobacteria > Hyphomicrobiales > Phyllobacteriaceae > Mesorhizobium > Mesorhizobium sp. B3-1-8. The sequence continues at coordinate 18,525 of NZ_VFTK01000023.1, read as the reverse complement.
CCGACGCGCCCTTGCCGAGATTGTCGTAGACGGCCATCAGCAGCGCCTGCGCCCGCTCGTCATTGGCGAAGACGTAGACCTTCATCCGGTTGGTGCCGTTATACACCTCCGGATCGATTTCCGGCATGCGCTCCATATGTGTGTAGGGCGCGACCTCGACCACGCCGCCGTCGATCGACGCATAATGATCGGCGATCGCCGCGTGAAGCTCCGCGCCTGTCGGCACGCGTTCGAGACCCGCGAGCTGAAGCGGCACCACCGTGATCATGCCTTGCGCGAAATTGCCGACCGCCGGCTGCATGATCGGGTCGTGCGACAGCTTCGCATAGGTGCGGAGCTCCGGCACATGTTTGTGCTGCAGCGTCAGCCCGTAGGGCAGGAACTCGGGCGCCTCCTCGCCCTTGCCGACATAGTCCTCGATCATTGGCCGGCCGCCGCCGGAATAGCCGGAGATGCCGTTGACGGTGATCGGGAAGTCGGCAGGCAGAAGGCCGGCCGCAACCAGCGGTCGCAGCGTCGCGATCGGCCCTTGCGGCCAGCAGCCCGGATTGGCGATGCGTTTCGCGCTGCCGATCTTCTTCGCCTGGTCCCTGTCCATTTCCGCGAAGCCATATTCCCAGCCCTCGGCCACGCGGTGCGCGGTCGAGGCATCGATCACCTTCGTGGTGTCGTTCGTAATCAGCGACACGCTTTCCTTGGCCGCCGCATCCGGCAGGCAAAGGATCGCGACGTCGGCCGCGTTGAGGAATTCGGCGCGGGCGGCGGCCTCCTTGCGGCGTTCCGTCGGGATGGAGATGATCTCCAGGTCGCCACGGTCGGCCAGCAGCGCCCTGATCTGCAGGCCCGTCGTGCCGTGTTCGCCGTCAATGAAGATTTTCGGTTTCATCGCTTGCCAAATTCCTTGCGATTCCAATGTCATATGCCGTTGGCATGATTTACTGCTACATGATTGCCGTTGCTCAGTTCGTCGAGCCGCGCCTTCCGCTCCGCCAACAGGCCGAGATAGTGCATGGCTATGATCGATCCGGCGATCGCCGTTATATCGGCATGATCATAGGCCGGCGCAACCTCGACGACGTCGGCGCCGACGATGTCGATCTGGCCGAGCTGGCGCAGCGTCGACAGCATCTTGGCCGAGGAGGGGCCACCTGCCACCGGCGTTCCGGTGCCCGGCGCGAAGGCCGGGTCGAGGCAGTCGATGTCGAAGGTGAGATAGGTCTTCTTGCCGCCGGTGCGCTCGACGATCGCATAGGCGATGTCGGAGGCGCGCATTTCCTCGACCTCGTGGCCATAGAGGATCTTAATGCCGAACGTGTCCGGTGCATGAGTGCGGATGCCGATCTGGATCGAGCGATCGGGGTCGATGATGCCTTCGTTCACCGCGCGGGCAACGAAGGAGCCGTGGTCGATGCGCTTGCCGTCATCGGGCCAGGTGTCCTGATGCGCGTCGAACTGCACGAGCGCCAGCGGCCCGTGGATCGCGGCGTGCGCCTTGAGCAGTGGCCAGGTGACGAAATGGTCGCCGCCGAGCGTCAAAAGGAACGCGCCTGATTTCAGGATCTTGGCCGCCTCGCGCTCGATCGTGCCAGGGGTCTTCTGGTGATTGCCGCTGTCGAGCAGGCAATCGCCATAGTCGACCACCGAGAGGTGCTCGAACAGGTCGCGCGAGAACGGATATTGCGGATCGTTGTCGAGGATCGCCGAGGCGCGGCGGATCGCCTGCGGCCCGAAGCGCGCGCCCGGCCGGTTGGTGACCGCGGCGTCGAAGGGAATGCCCCACACGACAGCGTCCGCACCCTTCACGTCCTTCGTGTATTTGCGCCGCATGAAAGACAGCGCGCCGGCATAGGTCGGCTCGAACGACGCGCCCGTCTTGGAGCGGGCGGTGAAGGCATGGTCGATCTCGTTGTTCGCCATCAGGAATCCTCGGTTTTCATCGGGGCAGCCACAACTACAGAACCGGCACGCAACATGCCAGTCACAGCTTGCGGAAAGGAAGCGGCGCTCGGCGAGTGCCACGCCAACACAGGATCTGTATCATTATGGCTGAGACGGCTCTGCTCAACCTTGCATCCGCGCCCGCGGCGACCCGTGTCGGCACGGCGGCCGGCGCGCGCTTCCTGGTGCTGGATTCCTGGCGCGGCGTCTGCGCGCTGCTGGTGGCGCTGTTCCACTTCCCGACGACCTCGATAGTATCGCAGAGCGCTTTTGTCGGCGGCTCCTATCTGTTCGTCGATTTCTTCTTCGTGCTCTCCGGCTTCGTCATCGCCAGCGCCTATGGCGGCCGGCTCGCCGGTCAGGGCGACCTTGCACGGTTCGCGCTCGTGCGTTTCGGCCGCATCTATCCGCTGCATCTCCTGATGCTTGCCGCTTTCGCCGGCTTCGAGGCGCTGCGGCTCGTGCTGCCGGGGCTGCATGGAACGGGGCCTGCGCCCTTCACCGGAGGCTTCGACCTGAAGAGCCTCGTCGCCAACCTCTTCCTTTTGCAGGGCATGGGCGTCGAGGATCATCTGAGCTGGAACGCGCCGAGCTGGAGCATTTCTGCCGAGTTCTTCACCTATCTGCTGTTTGCCGCCGTCGTCTTCACCGCCGGGCAGCGCGCATGGATATGGTTCGTTGCCGCCGCGGTGACGGCGCCCCTTTTCCTGCTTGCGGTCTCGACGCGTCATATGGACGTGTCCTTCGATTTCGGCTTCATCCGCTGCCTTTACGGCTTCTCGCTCGGTGCGTTGCTTGCCTGGTTTCAGCACGATTCCATTGCAGAGGCGCGACAGGCCTTGAGCGGCGGGGCAGGGCGTCTCGCCTGGACGCTGGCCGAGTTGGCGATGATCGCTGGGATCGCGCTGTTCGTCTCCATTGCCGGCGCCAACGACCTTGGTATTGCGGCGCCGGTCGTCTTCGCGCTGGCGCTTTATCTCTTTGCCCATGAGGGCGGATGGGTCAGCGCCCTGCTGCGCAGCCGGCCCATGCTGCTGCTCGGCTCGCTCTCCTATTCGATCTACATGGTCCACATCTTCGTCCAGGCGCGCATGATCAATGCCGCCGGCCTGATCGAGCGCAAGCTCGGGCTCGGCATCGTCGGCGACCTGATGCTGCGCGGCGACCATGCGACCGGCTTCGGCACTGGCTCGCCTTGGATCGGCTTCGCGGCTTTGATCGCCATGCTGATCGCCGTCATCGTCGCGTCCTGGTTCACCTGGCGCTTCGTCGAGATGCCCGCGCTCGCCTGGTTCCGCCGCCTTTCCAAGCGGATTTGACCCAAGCAATTCCAGGAAAAATGTGAAGCGGTTTTCCGTCCGGAATTGCGCCAAACAAGGAAACAACTAGCCGGCTTCGTTCACCGGCCTGTCATGGGCGTCGCCTAACCGGGTTCCGACCCGGAACGGAGCGATTCCCCGATGCGAACACTCTGGCTGAGCCTTCTTCTGTCCATCGCGCTTGCCGCAATCTCCGGCGAAGGTTTAGCCGGCGAGACGCGCGCCGCGCAAATCCTCGACCGCTTCGAGCATGCCAACCAGTGGCGCGATCATGTGATGATCGCCGCGCATCGCGCCGGCAGCATGCAGGCCGGCAAGACGCTCTACGCCGAGAATTCGCTGGCCGCGGTCGAGGGCTCGATCGCGATCGGGGCCGAGATCGTCGAGGTCGACGTCCGACGCGCGAGAGACGGCGAGTTCGTCATCATGCATGACAGCTGGCTCGACCGCACGACCACGTGCAAGGGCGAGGTGGTGAAATACACGCTTGCCGAGTTGAAGAAATGCCGGCTGGTGATCGAGGGCACGGGCGCCGTCACCAATGAGCCGGTGTCGACGCTGCGCGAGATGCTGCTCACGACCAGGGACAGGATCCTCATCAACCTCGACAACAAGCTGGAGGTGACCGACCTGCCGGGCATGATCGCCGAGGCGCGCGATCTCGGCATGGCCGATCAGGTGATCGTCAAGGAGAACCTCTGGAATCGGCAGCGCATTGCCGCCGCGAGCGCGGCGCTTGCCAAGGCCGGCGGCGGCTTCCAGTTCATGCCGATCCTCGCCGACGACGCTGTCCACGATGCAGCTTTCGCCGGCGAGGTCGACAAGGCGTTCGCGCCGCATGCCATCGAGCTAATCAACTGGCGCAACGGTGCCGAGACGCTGACTTCGACCGGCGGTCCGCTGTTCGGTAACCATATGCGAGCGGAAGCGGCGCGCGGCGATTGGCATCTCTGGGCCGACACCTACGCCATCGTCAACAAACCGGGCGGCTTCCTTGCCGGCGGGCGCGGCGACGAACTCGCCGTCGCCGCCAGCCTGCCGCGCGAAGCCTGGGGGTTTTGGGTCGACCGCGACGCCACCATCATTCAGACCGACGAGCCGAAAGCGGCGATCGAGTGGCTGAAGGCGAACGGTTATCGGGTGCCTTATCCGACGGAGAGCAAGCAGGCCGAGCCGGCGCATACGGCGAGTATTAATTAGAGCGCGTTGGCGCTTCACCCCACCCGGCGCTTCGCGCCGACCTCCCCATCGAGGGGAGGTAGAGCGTCGTGCGAACTCCTCTTCGCTACGCCTGCGAAGTCGATGAGATTAAGCGGACTTTCGAACGTATGGCTCGGCGCCCTACCACCTCCCCTTGATGGGGAGGTAGGGCCGCAGGCGCGGGCGGGGTGATAGCGCCGACCTCACGCCGCTTTCGCCACGCCCTCCAACGCCCGCAGCACATCCGCCGACAGCTCCAGCTCCGCCGCAGCAAGATTCTCCCGCAGATGCCCGACCGACGATGTGCCCGGGATCAGCAGGATGTTGGGCGACCGCTGCAGCAGCCACGCCAGCGCCACCTGCATCGGCGTCGCGCCAAGCCGTTCTGCGACCCCCGACAGCGCCGACGATTGCAGCGGGCTGAATCCGCCGAGCGGGAAGAACGGCACATAGGCGATGCCGTCGCGCGCCAGTTCATCGATCAGCGCGTCGTCGTCCCGGTGCGCCAGATTGTACTGGTTCTGCACACAGACGATGTCGCAGATCCTGCGGCCTTCCGCGATCTGCGCGCGGGTAACGTTGCTCAAGCCGATATGGCGCACCAAGCCCTTGCGCTGAAGTTCGGCAAGAGCAGCCAGGGGCGCCTCGATCGAGCCTTCCGCCGGGCCATGGGTGTCGAACATGATGCGCAGATTGACCACTTCGATCGCGTCGAGCCCGAGATTGCGAAGATTATCGTGCACGGCCTGCGTCAGTTCTTCGGGCGAGTAGGCCGGCAGCCACGAGGCATCGCTTCCGCGGCGGGCGCCAATCTTGGTGACGATGGTGAGGTCGTCAGGATAGGGCGCCAATGCCTCGCGGATCAGCTTGTTGGTGACGTACGGACCGTAATAATCGCTGGTGTCGATATGGTTCACGCCTTGCGCCACCGCTTCGCGCAGCACGGCGATGGCCGCGTCATGGTCTTTCGGCGGACCGAACACGCCCTTGCCCGCAAGCTGCATGGCGCCGTAGCCGAGGCGCCGGACCGTGCGGTCGCCGAGTTTATACATGCCGGATTTGTTTACGCTGGACATCGTGGTTCTCCTTCGCTGTCGGCGAGGAGATAGGGCATGGCCGCTGTCCCGATAACCGGGTATAACCAGCACAACCTGTGCGGAACTAAGAACAATGGCGGCTGATCTCAACGATCTCCAGGCATTTATGTCCGTGGCACGCGCCGGCGGCTTTCGCGAAGCGGCCCGTGTGACGGCAGGCAGCGCGTCCGTGCTTAGCGAAGCCGTCCGTCGTCTGGAAACCCAACTTGGTGTGCGGCTCTTCAATCGTACAACGCGCAGTGTCGCCCTGACCGAGGCGGGCGCCAGCCTGCTGGCCCGGCTTGCGCCGGCGCTGGGCGAGGTCGAAGCGGCGCTTGATGTCGTGAACGGCTTTCGCGACCGGCCCGCCGGCACGTTGCGCCTCAATGTCCCGATCAGCGCGTCTCGGCTGGTCCTGCCAAGAATCGTTCCGGGATTTCTCGCGGCCTATCCGGCCATCCGGCTGGAGGTGATTGCGGAGGAGAACTTCGTCGATCTGCTGGCGGCCAGCTGCGATGCCGGCATCCGCTATGACGAGCGGCTGGAGCAGGACATGATCGCCGTGCCGATCGGGCCACGCGTCCAGCGCTTCACCACCTCCGCCTCTCCGGCCTATCTTGATCGGCACGGCCGGCCGCAACACCCGCGTGACTTGCTTGGGCATGCGTGCGTGCGCGGTCGCTTTCCGAGCGGGGTCATGACGCCTTGGGAGTTCGAGCGCGACGGCGAGGTGGTGCGGGTCGATACCACGGGGCCATTGCTCGTCAGCATCGGTGGCGGCGTCGATCTAGCCATCGATGCGGCGATCGCCGGCGTCGGCATTCTCTGGCTCTTCGAGGACTGGGTGCGCCCGCATTTCGACAGCGGCGCGCTGGAACCTGTGCTGGAGCCGTGGTGGCAGGAATTCTCCGGGCCGTTTCTGTACTACCCCGGACGCCGGCTGGTGCCGGCGCCGCTGCGCGCCTTCATCGACTATATAAAAACACCCGCCGGACACTGGCAGTAGAAAACAAAAGGCCGCCCGGAGGCGGCCTTTCGACAACACGTAAGCGTACGATCAGCGCTTCGAGAACTGGAAGCTGCGGCGGGCCTTTGCCTTGCCGTACTTCTTGCGCTCGACCACGCGGCTGTCGCGGGTCAGGAAGCCACCCTTCTTGAGCACCGTGCGCAGGCCCGGCTCGTAGTAGGTCAGCGCCTTGGAGATGCCGTGACGCACAGCACCCGCCTGGCCGGAGAGGCCGCCGCCGATGACGGTGGCGACGATGTCGTACTGGCCGGCGCGGTTGGCCGCGACGATCGGCTGGTTGAGGATCATCTGCAGCACCGGACGCGCGAAATAGTTCGCGAATTCCTTGTCGTTGACGGTGATCTTGCCGGAGCCCGGCTTCACCCAGACGCGCGCGATGGCGTTCTTGCGCTTGCCGGTGGCATAGGCGCGGCCCGACTTGTCGAGCTTCTGGACATGCACGGGCGCGGCCGGCTGCGCGGCAACCGTGCCGAGTTCTGCGAGCGAGGAAAGCTCAGCCATTACGAAGCCCTCTTGTTCTTGGAGTTCAGCTTGGCCACGTCGAGCGTGACGGGCTGCTGGGCGGTGTGCGGATGCTCGGCGCCGGCATAGACGCGGAGATTCTTCATCTGGCGGCGGCCAAGCGGGCCGCGCGGGATCATGCGCTCGACGGCCTTCTCGACGACGCGCTCGGGGAAACGGCCCTCGAGCAGCTGGCGCGCGGTGCGCTCCTTGATGCCGCCTGGGTGGCCGGTGTGCCAGTAATAGACCTTGTCGGTGTATTTCTTGCCGGTGAACACCACCTTGTCGGCATTGATGACGATGACATTGTCGCCGTCATCGACATGCGGGGTGAAGGTGGGCTTGTGCTTGCCGCGCAGATGGTTGGCGATGACAGTGGCCAGACGACCGACGACGAGACCTTCGGCGTCGATCAGCACCCACTTCTTCACCACATCCGCAGGCTTCTGCGAAAAGGTAGCCATGTTTTGCTCTCAGGTTTGACCTTTCCCGTCCGGGAGGGACAGAGAAGGCGTTTCTTGTTGCTTGGATTGACGGGATGACCGGAGCCGCTCCGCCAATAACAAAACGGCGGCCTTTGCGGGCCGCTGCTTCGGGTCGGCTTATAGGCGAGGGTGCTTGGCGCGTCAAGCGTCGGTTACTGTTTATCGTCGCGAAAAGCCGTTTAAATTCAACAACTAAGGTGGAAGGTATTATTTTACCTCACACCTATTTGTCAAAATAGCTCTCTTTCGTTCACCGCCGCCCGGTCACGGCGACAAGGAGAAGCTTGACGCCGATCGCGACCATCAAGGCTCCTGCCAGCCTTTCTTGCCAAATGACGAACGTGCCTCGGCGCCCCAGCCAGCCGCCAACCGCGCCGGAGGTCAACGCGACGGCACTGAGGACAACCAGTCCCATCATCTTCATGGTCGTACCGAGAATGATGAACTGCAGTGCAGGCGAACCGACCCAGGGATGAACGAATTGCGGCAGCACCGCCAGCATGAAAGCGAGCGTCGTCGGGTTGGTGAGATTGCAGATCACGCCTTGCCGGAAAGCGGCTGGGATACTGCTCGTCTCGGCAAGGGTAGACGCACCGCCACCTTTGCCCGACCGACGGGCTAACAGGAATTTGATCCCGATGGCGATCAGATAGATGGCGCCGACGATCTGAAGGAAGCTGTAAAGAGAGGGGGAGGATGTGATCAGCGAGGCAAGCCCCATTGCCAGTAATGGAATCTGGACGACGCCGGCCGATACGCAGCCCGCTGCAGTCGCCAGGGCATGGCGCCAGCCTTGCCCGACGCCGCGGCTGATCACCAGCATCATGTCCGGACCGACACCAGAAAGCTGATAGGCGAGCACGGCGCCGAGAAAGGCAAGGTAGGTCGTAAGATCGGGCATGCCGCAGAACGAACCTATCGACTGGGAGTTCCGGCAAGACGTCAGGCCGGCTTGTCGCTTATTCGCTTCCTCGGGATCGAATAGGTGCCGGTGGCGTGCGCGACGGTGTGTCCGTCCGGGCCGGCGACAATATCGATATCGAACACCATCAGGCTCTTGCCAAGCTTCAGGATACGGCAATGGCCGTCGATCGGACCGGCTTCGGCCTTGCGCATGAAATTGATGTCGAGGTTGACCGTCACCGAAAGCGCGTCCGGGCCGGCGTGGCTGAGCACGCAGACATAGCCGCCGATGTCGGCCAGCGTGAACAGCGCCGGACCGGATACCGTGCCGCCGGGGCGCAGATGCCGCTCGTCGGCATTCAGCCGCACCGTGCAGCCGCCCGGAAAAACGTCGATCGCCTCATAGGAGGTGAAATTGTCGTTGAGCTGCGGATAGACGCTTGCCATCAGTGCATTGACTTCCGCCGCGTTGAGCATTGGCTTCAGATCGCTTTGGGCGGGCATGGCGGCGTCCTATATGAAAGAGCAGTTCCGGGCGGTGCGTCTGGACCAAACGCTGCGACGGAGAAAACACGTCTCGCGGCTGTTCTTCAACCGGCAGCATGGTAGTTCTGTTGCTCCATAAGCCGCGAGCGCTGATCGAGAGGTTTAAAAATGGCCGAAGTCGTCGCCATCAAGCCCGCCGTCGCCGACGGTCCTGTTCTTGTCAGCCAGGACAAGGGCATCCTGCGCCTCACGCTCGCCAGCCCGCCGGCCAATGCGCTGTCGCTGGCGACGATGGCGGCGTTGCAGGCAGAGTTTGATCGCGTGAAGGCCGACAGATCCGTGCGTGTCATCATTCTGGCGGCGACCGGCAAGGTGTTCTGTGCCGGCCATGACCTCAAGGAAATGACGGCGCACCGCGCCGAGCCGGATCGGGGCAAGGCCTTCTTCGAAAGGACCTTCGCGGCTTGCGCGAACCTGATGCAGACGATCGTGCGCCACCCGAAACCGGTGATCGCTGAGGTCGACGGCCTCGCCACCGCCGCCGGCCTGCAACTGGTCGCCAGCTGCGACCTTGCCATCGCTTCGCACGAGGCGAGTTTCTGCACGCCTGGCGTCAACATCGGTCTGTTCTGCTCGACGCCTATGGTGGCGCTGTCGCGCAACGTCTCGCGCAAGCAGGCGATGGAAATGCTGCTCACCGGCGAGACGATCGACGCGGCGACCGCCAAGGAGTTCGGGCTGGTCAACCGCACCGTGCCGCGCGAATATCTGATTCAGGTTGTCAACAAATACGCGCAAACCATTGCATCCAAATCGTCTTTGGTCGTCAAGACAGGCAAGGAGGCTTTCTACGCCCAGGCCGAAATGGGGCTGGCCGACGCTTATGCCCATACCGGCCGCGTGATGGTGGAAAACATGCTGGCGCGCGACGCCGAGGAAGGCATCGGTGCCTTTATCGGCAAGCGCAAGCCCGAATGGACCGACGAGTAGCCGGCTTGAATGGAACCGAGCCATTCCATCGCTGAAGGTTCGACGTGGCTGCCCGCAAGCAACTGACGCGGCTGAAAGCGCCCTATCTCAAGCGCATCCTGCTCGAGCCGTCGCGCGTCTCCGACTGGGAGCAATACCCCTGGAACCTGCCGATCTTCGGGGATCGCGAATTCGAGTTCGAATTCACGAGCGCCATCACCGTCATCGTCGGCGAGAACGGCACCGGCAAATCGACGCTGCTTGAAGCCATCGGCGCGCTGGCCGGCTATGACGAGGCGGGCGGCGGAAAAGGTTACATGCCGGTCGACCATTCGCGTGCTGTCGACAAAAGCGGTGCTGCACTCGGCGCCACGCTCCGCGCCCACTGGCTTCCCAAGGTCACTGCTGGCTGGTTCTTTCGCGCCGAATCCTTCTACTCCGTATCGCGTTATCTCGACCGAGCCGCACTGGATGTTGGGGCGGCGCCGCCTGATTTCCTGTCCTGGTCGCATGGCGAGGGCTTTATCCGCTTCTTCGAGGAGCGCTGCCGCCGGCAAGGCATCTATATCCTCGACGAGCCCGAAAGCGCGCTGTCGCCGACGCGCCAGATCGAACTTTTGAAACTGCTCCGGCGCATGGAACGGTCCGGCACCGCGCAGGTGATCATGGCAACGCACTCGCCGCTGCTGATGGCTTGCCCGAACGCGCGGCTTTTTCGCATCAGCCGCTTCGGTCTCGACCGCATCGATTTTCAGGACACCGATCATTTTCGCATGATGCGCGACTTCTGCAGCGATCCTGGAACCTTTTTGGAGGAGGCGCTGCGGGATGACGATGAGTTGCAGTGAGCAAATGGCACAGGACGATCTCAACTGGCGGATGGAACAGGCGTGTCGCGAGGCATGGCCTTCGGCGCTCGAGATCGTTGCCAATGGCTGGCTGTTACGGCGCTCGGGCGGCCGTATCCGGCGCAGCAATTCCGCCAACCCCTTGCGCGGCACACGCGGCGCGCCGGGGAAGGTAATCGATGCCGCCGAAGCGTTCTATGCCGGCCACGGCCAGACGCCGTTGTTTCGCATCCCCGACATCGCCGCCGAACTGGAGCCCGAGCTTGACCGTCGCGGTTACGGCAGGGAAGGCGGCACGATCCATCTTCATGCCGATATCGACGCGCTCGCGGGAGGCGGCTACGACGACGTCACGGTTTCCCCGGCGCCAAGCGAGCGCTGGTTTGAGGCACGCTTTCGCACGGGCGGTTATGACGGCGCGGAACGGCGGGTTTTTCGCGAGATGACGCGTTTGATTGCGGGCGACAAGGCATTCGTATCGTCCGCGCGCGACGATGAAGTCGTCGCCTTTGCCTTTGGCGTCATCCGCAATGGGCTGCTTGTCGTCGAGGCGGTTGAAACCGACGCCAGATTCAGGCAGCAGGGGTTCGGACGCAGGACGGTTGGCGGGCTGATCGGCTGGGCGAGGCGAGCGGGGGCCAAGGCGGGCTGCCTGCAGGTGGTTGTCGACAATACGCCCGCCCGCGCACTCTATGCTTCTCTCGGCTTCAGCCGGGAACTCTATCGTTACCATTACCGCAGGAAGACCGTCGCAGCATGAACCACGATACCTACGACAACAGCTACATCGCCGGCATCCTGAATTCGGTGAAGACGATCGCCATGGTCGGCGCCTCGCCCAACGATGTGCGGCCAAGCTACTTCGTGCTGAAATATCTTTTGGCCAAAGGCTTTTCGGTAGTGCCGATCAATCCCGGTCACGCCGGTAAGCAGATTCTCGGACAGACGGTCTACGCGAGCTTGGCCGATCTGCCGCATCCGGTCGACATGGTGGATGTTTTTCGGGCTTCGGCGGCAGTGCCGGGCATTGTCGACCAGGTGCTGAAGCTCGACCCGTTGCCCAAGGTCGTCTGGATGCAGCTTGGCGTGCGCAACGACGAGGCGGCGGCCCGCGCAGAAGCTGCCGGCATCAAGGTGGTGATGAACCGCTGTCCGAAGATCGAATACGGCAAGCTGTCGGGCGAGATCGGCTGGACCGGCGTCAATTCCGGCGTGCTGTCGTCGAAGAAACCCTTGATGCGCCAGGGTTTCCAGAGCTTCGGCGTAAGGCAGAAATAGGCGCGCGGTAATTCGCGCAAAATTATTCCGGGAAGAATTTGGATTTTTCCTGGCGTTCGTCGCAGATCGCACGCCGAAAGGTATTTTCTTCTTTGCATTCACGAGCGCGCTTCGGCATGAATGCCCGGCGATTTTCGAAAGGTTAGGAGAGGGAGGTTTCGATGACCCGTACGCCTGGTTTCAACACTTTAGCCGTTCATGCCGGCGCCAAGCCCGATCCGGCGACCGGCGCGCGCGCCACACCGATCTACCAGACCACCTCCTTTGTCTTCGACGATGCCGATCATGCCGCCTCGCTGTTCGGGCTGAAGGCCTTCGGCAACATCTACACCCGCATCATGAACCCGACGCAGGCGGTTCTCGAGGAACGCGTCGCGGCGCTGGAAGGCGGCACGGCGGCGCTCGCCGTCGCTTCGGGCCACGCCGCGCAGGTCATCGTCTTCCACAATCTGATGCAGCCGGGCGACAACTTCGTCGCCGCCAACAAGCTTTATGGCGGCTCGATCAACCAGTTCGGTCATGCCTTCAAGAACTTCGGCTGGGAAGTTCGCTGGGCAGAAGCAAACGATCCGGCGACTTTCGAGAGCCAGATCGACGACAGGACCAAGGCGATCTTCATCGAGAGCCTTGCCAACCCCGGCGGCGTCTTCGTCGATATCGAGAAGATTGGCGACATCGCCCGCAAGCACGGCCTGCCGTTGATCGTCGACAACACGCTGGCTTCCCCCTACCTGGTCCGGCCGATCGAGCACGGCGCCGACATCGTCGTGCACTCGCTGACCAAGTTCATCGGCGGCCACGGCAATTCGATCGGCGGCGTCATCGTCGATGGCGGCACCTTCGACTGGTCGAAGTCCGGCAAATACCCGATGCTGTCGGAGCCGCGCCCTGAATATGGCGGCCTCGTCCTGCACGAGACCTTCGGCAACTTCGCCTTCGCGATTGCCGCCCGCGTGCTCGGCCTGCGCGACATTGGCCCGGCGATCTCGCCCTTCAACGCCTTCCTGATCCTGACTGGCCTGGAAACGCTGCCGCTGCGCATGCAGCGTCATTGCGACAATGCCGCGAGCGTTGCCGGCTGGCTGTCGGACCATCCCAAGGTTGCCTGGGTGAACTATCCCGGCCTTCCAGGCGACAAGAACAACGCGCTGCAGAAGAAATATTCGCCGCAGGGCGCAGGCGCGGTGTTCACCTTCGGCCTCAAGGGCGGCTACGAGGCCGGCATCAAATTCGTCGAGGCGCTCGAACTGTTCTCGCACCTCGCCAATGTCGGCGACACCAAGTCGCTGGTCATCCATCCGGCCTCGACCACGCATCGCCAGCTTTCCGACGAGCAGAAGGTCAAGGCCGGCGCCGGATCCGACACCGTCCGCCTTTCCGTCGGCATCGAGGACGTCAACGACATCGTCGCCGATCTCGAGCAAGCGCTCGGCAAGGTCTGATATGTCGGCCTTCCTTGCGGTCAGCACCGATACCGTCGAACCGGAGGCCGGCGCGCCGGCCTCGGATCGGGTGATCTCGGGCGATCCCCAATTCCGCACCTGGAATGCCGAGGAGCGCGACGGCGGCCTCTATGCCGGTGTTTGGGAAGCGACGCCGGGCAAATGGCGGATCGTTTATGACGAATGGGAGTTCTGCCACATCCTGTCCGGCGTGTCGGTGATCGCCGAGGACGGCGGCGAGGCGCGCACCGTGCGGGCCGGCGACAGTTTCGTGCTGCGGCCTGGGTTCAAGGGCACCTGGGAGGTGCTCGAGACGACACGCAAGGAATATGTGATCAAGCTTTGAGTGGGCGCCAATGCCGCGTCATTCTATGGCGAAGCGGCGTAGGCCTGGCCCTAAAATGTGACGGCAATCCGCTCCAGCCCATGAAAGTGATAGCTGTCGCGGAAGCGTGGCGTCTCCGCCAGGCGCAGTTCCGGCAACCGATCGAACAGCGCCTTCAGCGACACCTGCAACTCAAGCCGCGCCAGCGGTGCGCCGATGCAGAAATGGATGCCGGCGCCGAAGGAGACGTTCTTCTGGTCCGCGCGGGCCGGATTGAAGGTGTCGGGCTCGGCAAACGCCAACGGGTCGTGATTGGCCATGCCGAGCAACAGCGCCACCATCTCCCTGGGTTTGACCAGGATGCCTGGCGAAACTTCCATCTCCTCATAGGCGTAGCGCAGAAACATATGCAGCGGCGCGTCGTAGCGCAGGCACTCCTCGACCGCCGCGACATTTTTCTCAGGCGTCTCGAAAAAACGCCGCGGATCGCCGCCTTGCGCGAGGATCGAGCGCACCGCATTGCCGGTCTGGTGCACGGTCGCTTCATGACCGGCATTGAGAAGCAGGATCGCCGAGGAAACCAGCTCGTCTTCCGAAAGCTTCTGGCCGTTGTCCTGGGCCTCGATCAGCAGCGACAGCAGATCGTCGCCCGGCTTCTTGCGCCGCTCGGCAACGTAACCGCGCAGGAAGTCGGAAAAGTTGCGCGCGGCGCGGTTGGCGGTCTCCTCGGTCTCGCGCGTGCGGCCATGCATGTACATGGCGACCATCCGATGCGACCAGTCGAGCAGTTGCGGCCCCATCTCCACCGGCACGCCGAGCATTTCCGCTATGATGGTGATCGGCAAAGGCGAGGCGTAGGCGGGCAGAAGGTCGACGCCGTTTGGCTCGAAGCGGTCGATCAACTCGTTGGCCAGCACCTCGATGCGCGGCCGCAGCCGCTCGACCTGGCGTGAGACGAAGGCGCGGTTGACCAGCGTGCGAAGCCGCGTATGCACCGGCGGCTCCAGTTCCAGCATGGAATTGGCCTCGATGGCGTCGAAGGCCGCGAGATGCGAACGGTCGTCGCCGACGCCGCGGCTGTCGGGAATCCCCGCCGGGTTCTGGCGGCCGAAACGGCGGTCGCGCAACAGCTGGTTGACGTCGTCGAAGCCGCCAAAGCACCAGAAGCCGTAGTCTTCCCAGAAGAAGGCGTTGGCAGTGCCGTGCAGGAAGGCGTAGGCCTCGTAAGGGTCTTGCACGAAGGCCGGCTCGTGCGGGTCGAGGCGCAGATGGCGGCTGGCGAGATCAAACTCAAGATAGGAAGGCTTCAAATCGGTCATGCCTGACCATTAGCGCGCCTTGTCAGCCCGATGCCAGACCGTATCTTGTCGCCCGTGAAATCGAACCGTTGAGCCAGATTGCCGGTTTGAAGCCTAGCTGCGCGCAGAAATGATCTAGTTGGATATTCGGCTAGCCGCCAGCGTCAGTGGCCAGTCTTCAGAATACTCGCCACTTTGGCTGCGATCGCCGCGTCGAGCGCCGGCCAATTCGCGAGCAGCTCGCGCGGGAAACGATAGGTGAGGCTGAGATCGTCGCCGACCTGGATGTCGCGTTCGCAAGGCGCCAGCGATTCCTCCGCGCTCGGGCCGCTCAGGCAGCGGACGACGAAGGGATCTTTGCCGGGACGCTCCGCGACGACCAGCACCTCGTTGAGATAGCCTGATTTTTCCGTAAAGGCGTAGACCGTCGTGCCGCCCGGGCCGGGCGTGCCAGGCTTCTCGATCAGGGCGCTGTAGATCGGCGCGAAACGGCCGCTCATGTCGCGCGACATCATGCGCGGCTCGAACGACAGGAAGACGATCTTCCTGGTCGTCGCATGGTTGAAGTCGTCGCGCGCGGCCGTGCTGTAGCCGTCCATTTCGGGATAGCGCAGATAGAGATCGAGCCGCGAGGCGATGCCGTCGCGCCTGGCCTGGTCGAAGCGGATGAAGTTTGCCGGCACGCTGATCAGATTGTTGCCCATGACAATCTGGCGCACCGTCATGTTATCCGTATAGCCGGCCATGGCGATCGACCGGCCGAGCCATTTGCCGCCGACGCTGATGGCCACCGAAAGCAGCGCCAGCGCCGCGAAAATGTAGAAGACCCGCCTCATCAAGGTCGAGTCGACGACCTGGAACTCCGCGCTCTCGGCAGCCGTTGCGTCTCTCATTTGCTCTTTCCCGATCCGCCCGCCTGTCCTTCGGCGGCACAGCCTGCGCGGCATGGCTTTTGCAGCGCGTTGGCACGACTGTGCGTTTTCATGGTAAACGGTTGGTAAACATGGATCCCGTTGTGCTTGTTCTTTACGCTTTTGCTGTTGGTCTAACGGCCTGCGGACTGTCCGGATCGGCCATGGAACTGCTGTCAGGCCGGCGCCTGGCCTTTGCCGAGCCTTATGTTTCGCCTGTCCATATCCTGCGTTCGCTGGCGGCAACGGCTTGCGCCGGACCGTTCATGCTCACCAACGAGGCCTTGGCCGCCCGGCGTGAGGGTCGCATAGGCGCGATGGCGCTGTTGTCCTGCGGTTGCACGGCCATCGCCTGGGCGCTGGCCCTCGGCGTCGTGCTCATCGCCATTGCATCCTGGGCGACCGCCAACCTAGGGTCTTTCGAATTCGCTGGTTGAGACGAATCGGAGACGAAAAATGCCGGTCTATGCGATCGATGGGAAGGCGCCTGAGTTCGAGGACGCCGATACGAACTGGATCGCGCCCGACGCGACGCTGATCGGCAATATCCGGATCGGCGGCAACGCCGGCTTCTGGTTCGGTGTCGTCATCCGCGGCGATGGCGAACTCATTGCGATCGGCGCCGACACCAATGTGCAGGAACATACGATCATGCACACCGATCCGGGCTTTCCGCTGACCATCGGCGAAGGCTGCACGATCGGCCACAGGGCGCTGCTGCATGGCTGCACGATCGGCGACAACAGCCTGATCGGCATGGGCGCCATCGTGCTGAACGGCGCCAGGATCGGCAACAACTCGCTGGTCGGCGCCGGCGCCCTGGTGACCGAAAACAAGGTTTTTCCTGACAATTCGCTCATCGTCGGCTCGCCCGCCAAGGTGATCAGGACGCTGGACGAGGCGGCGATCGAACGGCTGCGCGTCTCGGCGGCCCACTATGTCGCCAATGCCAAACGCTTCAAGGCTAAGCTCAAGACGGTGTGACGGCGGCGGCCCGCTTCGCGCGTGGTCATCCGCGGCGATTGTTCATCGCTTCACGCAACAGAAAGGCGCCGGCCTCGAAGCCGGCCTGCTCGGCGCCTTCCAGTGCCGTCTCATAGTCGTCGATGCGAGTCCGCAGCGACGGGTCCGCGCCTGAAAGGAGCAACAGACGGATCGCGTCCGCGTCACGCCGGGACACCGCATAGTGCAGCGGCGTCCAGTCGTTCACGCCGCGCATATCCGGGTCGGCGCCGTGTCCAAGCAGGATGTGGACGACATCCAGCCTGTCCGGCCGTTCCGTCGACAACGCCGCAATGATCGAAGGAAAGCCGGCGGGATCTTCATAGTTCGCGTTCGACCCGGCATCGAGCAAGGCGGTGATGAACGCGGCCGGGCTCCAGTAGATCGCATATTCCAGCGGATGACCAAGGCCGAGTTCGAACGGCATCCTCTCGTCGAACCAGCGCGGCGCTTCACCAAGCGCTTTGCCAAGGGTCTCGAAATCACCTGCTTTAAAGGCGTCGTCGATCGCCCGGAACAGCTTGGCGCGCTCGCATCGGTCTTCAGGGATCTCTAACATGATCGCGTTACCCGGATTTGCCTTTTCCTTTCTTCTCGGCAGGTTTGACCCGTATCCGCATGGACCCGCCTTTGGGATTTTCGATGTCGAAGGCGGCCGTTTTCCTTACCAGGTCGCTCAGTTTGCTGAAGCCGTAGGTACGCGGGTCGAAATCGGAAAAGAGATTTGAGAGCTGCTTGCCAAAGGTGCCCAGGAGCACCCAGCCATCCTCACTTTCCATCTGGCCGATGACCTTCTTCAGAATGGGCGTAGCTGCCGTCGGCGCCTGAAGCGGCTTCGTCGCAGGAGCAGTATCTTGAGCGTTCTCCGCGCCATGGAGAAGGTTTTCGGTATAGACGAAGCGGCGACATGCCTGCCGGAAGCTCTCTGGGGTTTTTTGCTCCCCAAATCCGAACACGTCGACGCCTTGCTCGCGTATCCGCGAGGCAAGGCGAGTGAAGTCGCTGTCGGAAGAAACCAGACAGAAACCGTCGAACCGGCCGCTGTGCAGCAAATCCATCGCGTCGATCACCAGCGTGATATCCGAAGCGTTCTTGCCCGTGATGTAAGCGAATTGTTGCTGCGGAATGATCGCGTGCTTCGACAGAACCTCTGCCCACCTCTTCGACCGGGCGTTCGAGAAATCACCATAGATGCGGCGAACGCTTGCCTCGCCGATCTTCGCGATTTCCTCGAACAGTCCGTCGGCAATCTTCGCGGAGGCGTTGTCGGCGTCGATGAGAACCGCAAGACGAGGTGATCGGGGTTCGTTCGGCATACAGAACATCCCTCGGTTGGCGCGCAGACAAACAGGAGAAGAGTTTCGCGCTATCTTCTGTTGTAGCAGAAGGCCCCCCAAACAGAAATTCAGGCCACCGGAACCGTATCGTCAGAAACAGCGGAGCCGGCCCCGGGGACAGGGGCCGGCTCCTAAAACCCGGTCGTTGGGGACGGGGAGGGTGGGGCCTCGACCGGGATT